>JACRCP010000154.1 GCA_016218965.1 Deltaproteobacteria bacterium
ACGGCAGACCGTCACGCTGGGACCCGGGGAGGCGACCGGCGAGGTCTACGGGCAGATGTTCGTTTCGGGGTTCACCGACGGCGCCGGGGACCCGGCGACGCTGGCGGCGTACACAAAGGCGCAGATCGGGATCGGCGCCTCGGATGTCGCGGACATCACGGCATGGATCTGGACCGACGCCCCGTTCAACGTGAAGGCGGGGAACAACTACGAGTACAAGACCGAAGTCCCGCAGGCGGCGTTCTACGTGGGCGGGAAAAACTCCTACCGGTTCCTTTTCCGTTTCTCGCGGGACGTGGGCGCCACGTGGACGTACGGGGCGTATAACAACCACTACAACGCCAACCCCGCGCAGATCGATGTCGGAAACGACGCGGGCATCATCAACGTGGTGCCTTGCGACCCGGGCAATCCGACGCCTTGCGAAAAGACCGCGGGGGTCTGTGCGGGCAAGTTCCACACGGCGGGGCAGTGCACCGGCGGCGGCTGGCAGCCGTGCGACGCCACCAACTACGGGGCGGACTACGAGGCGACCGAATCGAAGTGCGACGGCCTCGACAATGACTGCGACTCCATTGCGGACTCGGCCGACCCCGACCTCGTCATCGCCGATTGCGAGAAGCAGTCCGGAGTGTGCAGCGGGGCAAAGCACACCGCCGCCCAGTGCCTTGCGGGCGGCTGGCAGCCCTGCGGGGGGGGTGAGTACCTGGGGAAGAGCATGGACTACGAGGCGGTCGAAACCAAGTGCGACGGCCTCGACAATGACTGTGACGGCAGCGCGGACGCGGCCGACCCCGATCTTGTGATCGCGGACTGCGAAAAACAGCAGGGCGTGTGCGCGGGCAAGGCGCACGCGAAGGCGCAGTGCGTCGCCGGCGGCTGGCAGGTGTGTACTGCCGCCGAGTATGGCGCCGACTACGAGGACGTCGAGTCGAAGTGCGACGCGAAAGACAACGACTGCAACAACACGGTTGACGACAACCCGGTCTGCAACGCAGGCCTGTGGTGCCGGCTCCAGTTCCCGCTCACTATCAACGGCGCGGCGGGCACCGCGGGTCCGGACGTGTACAGCCGCATGTTCATAACGGGCCTCACCGCCATGAACCTCGCAAACGATCCCAGCCCGGCGGTCTCCGGGCAGGTCGGCTACGGCGTGGCCGGCAGCGACCCCGCGGCGGGCGGATGGACCTGGGCCGATGCCGTGCCGAATCCGGGCTGGGCGGGGGAAGAGTTGACGCTCGACGAGTACCAGGCGTCGTTTGCCCTTCCTCTCGCCGGGACGTACGACTACGCCTTCCGCTTCTCGGGTGACCGGAAGACGACATGGGTCTACTGCGACAAGGACATGCGAGGCTCGGGCGGCGCCGACGGGAGTGCCGACGGCTACCAGAGCGCCAACGCCGGCGTGATGACCACAACGGCGGATTGCACCAACGCCGCCGCGCACGTGGCGATCAGTCAGTTCGCCACCCGTGGTCCGACCAGCGCGAACGAGGACTTCGTCGAAATCTACAATCCCTTGTCGGTGCCGGTTGACATCAGCGGCTGGAAGATCGAAGCGAAGTCGAGCGGTGGATCGTGGGGTACGCGCGTGACAATTCCTGCATCGACGTCGCTCGCGGCGCGAGGGTACTACCTGGTGGTCAACAGCGCGTACATTGGTTTGACCGGCGACCAGACGTACGGCACGGGGATCACCGACGACTCGAGCGTCAGGCTCATGAACGGAGTAACGGAAGTCGACAAGGTCGGATTTGGCACGGGTGCCGGTGTTGAACCGGAAGGCACAGCGCTGAGCCAGTTCTGCGGCGGGACGGCGTGCACCAAAAGCTATGTCAGGAAGGCGTACGCGACCTCCACGGCGTCGAGCATGGCAGGCGGGGAGGCGACGAAGGGTAACTCGTACGACTCCGGAGACAACTCGGCCGACTTCGTGCTCGTTGACGTCCGGAACCCACGCAAGACGCCGGCGACGTCGGAAGTGACCGGCTGCAACTGAGCCGTCGGGGGTTTGGCCTCATGACCTTGTCCGCGCCGGCGGAGGAGGGTGTTGCTTGGTGGCAAGTTCTGACGCAGGAGGCCGCGGATGAGTCTGACCAGGATTCAATGCGAGCGCTTCACAGCCTTCGAGAAGATCGCCGTGGACCTTTCTCCGGGCATCAACGTGTTTGTGGGGGCGAATGGCACGGGCAAGACACACCTGATGAAGCTTGCCTACGCGGCTTGCGACGTTTCGAAGACGAAACTTGGCTTTCTCGAGAAGCTGGTCCGCGTGTTTCTGCCGTCGGGAAGAAGGCTCGGCCGCCTGGTCAAAAGGCAGCCGGGACGAAACCGGGGCATCGCGGAGGTCCACCAGGGGGATCGGAAGATTCGGGCATCGTTTTCCACGCTCGCCACCAAACCTGAATCCGGCAAGGTGGCCGGGGCATCGGAGTGGGCTACGCGGCCGATTGAGAGCGTCTACATCCCGGTCAAGGAGATGCTAGCAAGCGCGCCCGGGTTCAGGTCCATGTATGCGCAGCGCGAGCTTCACTTCGAGGAGGTGTATGCGGACATCCTGGATCGAGCGTACCGCCCGCCGCTGCGAGGTCCCGCCGACAAAAGCCGCAGGAGATTGCTGGACTCACTGCAGGAAGCAATGGCGGGGAGAGTCACAGTAAAGGAGGAAGAGTTCTTCTTGAGCGACCCTCAGGGGAATCTCGAATTCACGTTGCTGGCCGAAGGGATGAGAAAGCTCGGACTGCTCTGGATTCTCATCCAGAACGGGACGCTGCTCGACGGCTCCGTTCTGTTCTGGGACGAGCCCGAGACCAACCTGAACCCCAGGATGTTTAAGGCGCTCATCGAGATCCTGCTGGAGCTGCAGCGGCAGGGTGTTCAGGTTTTCCTGGCCACTCACGACTACGTGATTCTAAAGGAATTCGATCTCCAGAAGAAACCGGCCGACAAGATAGCGTACCACTCACTGTTTAGAGATGGCGGACGGGAAATCAAGTGGCAAGGCGCCGGCAGGTACCTCGATATCCACCCCAACGCGATCGCCGAGACGTTCGCCGATCTGTATGATCGGGAAGTCAAACGCACGATTGGAGGCGGCTCTCGATGACGACGTTTACCGAGGGCAATCTCCAGATCGCGTTTCCGGCCGGCGCGGTCGTTCAAAAGTTCGACGACCGAAGTCACGGCCTCTCGCACTGCATGAAGGCCGTGGATTTCATCGTCGAGTTGAAAGACCGGTATCTCTTCATCGAGATCAAGGACCCTCAGCATCCGGAGAGCAGACGAGAAGAACGCGACGAGTGGGCGAAGAAGTTCCTGGCTTGCAGCCTCGACGAGGATCTCAAGTACAAGTACCGTGATTCGTTCCTGTACGAATGGGCGTGCGGAAAGGTTGACAAGCCCATCCATTACTACGTACTTGTCGCACTGGACACCCTTGACGGCGCCGAGCTGATTGCACGTACCGATGCCCTCAAAAGGATAATACCACTTGATGGACCGCCGGCAGGTCGATGGACGAAGAAGGTTGTCGATGGCTGTGCTGTGTTCAACATCGCCACGTGGAACGAGAAATTGCGTGGCTTTCCGGTGACCCGATTACCCGGGGTCGGGCGGGACAACGCAGGGGGCGTTCGATGAAGACAAAAGACATCCCCACGAGGGTCATGCGGGCCGCGTCGGGCGGGCGGTTCATAGTAACCATCGACGGGCCGGCCGGGGCCGGGAAGAGCACCGCGGCGCGGGAGCTGGCCAAAAGGCTCGGGTTCACGTTCGTGGATACCGGGGCGCTGTATCGGACGGTCGGCGTCGCCGCGACGCGCGCGGGGATCGCGAACACCGACGGGCGGGCGCTCTCGAAGCTCCTCTCGGGCATCATCATAGAAATGCGGCCGGGGACCGATCGCCAGCTCGTGTTTCTCGACGAGCGGGATGTCACGGAGGAGATTCGCACGCCCGAGGCCTCGATGGCGGCGTCGGCCGTCTCGGCGGTCCCCGAGGTCCGCGCCGGGCTTTTGGACCTCCAACGGCGGCTCGCGCTCGCCGGTGAGGCGAGGTCGGTCCTCGAAGGCCGTGACACCGGCACGGTGATCTTCCCCGACGCCGACATGAAGTTCTACGTGGACGCCTCTCCCGAGGTCCGCGCGCGCAGGCGTTTCGACGAGCTTTCGGCAAAGGGCGCGGCGGTCGATCCGGACAAGGTGTTTGCCGAGACGGTCGAACGCGACAAGAACGATTCGACCCGCGCCATCGCGCCGCTCAAGTGCCCCGACGGCGCCGTACGGATCGACACGTCCTCGATGACGGTCGATGAGGTCGTCGCCATGATGGAAACAACCGTTCGCGAAAAGATGTAGGGGCGCCCGAAGCGGAGCGGAGCGCGCCCGCGAAATGAAAATCATTCTCGCAAAAACAGCCGGCTTCTGCTACGGCGTCGAGCGCGCGGTGCGCATCGCGATCGAATTGGCACAGAGCGCTGCGGCGCCGGTCCGATCGCTCGGCCCTATCGTCCACAATCCGCAAGTCGTCGGGGATCTCTCGCGCAAGGGCGTCAAGGTCGTCGTGAGCGCGGCGCGCCTGCGAAAGGGCACCGTGATCGTCTCCGCACACGGCCGCACGGCGGCCGAGATTGCGGGGCTGAAACGCCGGGGGGTCGCCGTCGTCGATGCCACGTGTCCCAACGTCCTGCGAGCCGAGCGGCTCGCGGCCGAGCTGGCGAGGGAGGGGCGAGTCGTCGTATTGTTGGGAGATCCCAATCACCCCGAGGTCCGGGCCGTCGCCAGCTACGCCAAGGGCGCCCCCGTCATCATCGCGGCGGGACCTTGGGACCTTCCGGTTCTGAAGGGCGTCCAGATGGTCGGCGTCGTCGCCCAGACCACCCAAAAAAAGGCCCGCTTCGACGCGCTCGTCGGCGTGCTCAGGGCGCGGGTTGACAATCTGAGGGTTTTCGACACGATCTGCAGCGCCACCAAAAAGCGCCAGGAAGAGGCCGAGAAGCTTTCGCGAGGTGTCGACGTCATGATCGTTGTCGGGGGGCGGGATAGCGCCAACACAATGCGCCTTGCCGAGATCTGCCGGAAGAACTGCCCCCGCACGTTCCAGATCGAGTCCGCCGCCGACCTCCGCGCGCTCCGTTTCAAAAAGAACGACACCGTCGGCGTAACCGCCGGCGCCTCGACGCCCGAGTCGGTGATCAAGGAAGTCGTGGAGCGGCTGAAGGTCAGCGGCACTCAGCGTGAATGACCGATGATCCGAATCGTGAGAATCCCGTCGTCCCACGTACCGTCATTGTCGATGTCGCCGTCGTTGGTTGGGATCGTGACGATCGACGCATCGGTGTCCGACGGGACGGTCGGGGCGTATTCGACGACAAGGTCGACCAATTCATCGGCGTTCAGATAGACCGGCGTCTGTAACTCCTTCGAAGGGTCGTCCGGGGACGCGAATCTCGCTTCGAAAAGGTTCAGCCCGGTGTTCGAAATCGTCATGTCATCGAGAGACAGAATCGGCGGGCCGCATTCCCGTGTGTTAATAACACCGAGGACGGCCGTCTTGGACTCGCCTGGGGCGAGTTCGCCGATGTCGATGTTGAAGACGGGGCCGGATCCCTCGGTCGGGAACAGCACGGCTGGTGGTGTCGTGGTCGAGTCGACGATCGCGAGATCGGGCTGCCCCCTTCTGTAGCTCACGATCGGGACTTTGATGGCCGGTTTCCCAGGGTCGTCCGAAAGGATTTGGACTTCGCCCGTATCTTCCACCGAGTCGTCCTGGAGATACTCGACGCGGATCGTGATGAATGCGTCCGGATCGAGTTTGGACGGCAGTTGGACGTCGTTCGTTAGAGTGAAATGCGAGGGGCCGCCATCGGGACTGGTCGGCTCGACGATCTTGACGTCCAAGACCGTAAGCGGCCCCATTCCGGCATTGGAGATACTGACCTGAAGGATTGAGATTTCGCCCGGGCGCACGCATCCGAAGTCCAACACTTCGGGATCGACCCTGATCATCCCCACCCCTTCGCATTTGCCCGTCGAGCGGTTGCACGCGAAACCGGTTCCGCAGTCTTCGTCCAAACGACATACTTCGCCGTGACACCCGCCGCGGGCGCAGTTCAGGCAATGTCCCAGAACGCACTTCGATTCGGCGCATGAACAATCGACGTTGTTGACCGGCACGCCGCAGCCCTCCACCGGCGCCGGGCAGTGTTCGGCCGAGATGCCCGTCTCAGCCTCTCGGTAGGCGGTCTCGTTCGCCGCGTTTATCGGCACGCAACACCCGCTCACGCATCCGGCGCGGATGTCGATGTTCATGCAATCAGAGTCGAATGAGCACTCGTCGACTGTCGATGCAACGGCCGCGGCGGCGCTCAAGACCGCGGTTTCGAACAAGTACAACTCTTCATCTGTGAACTGATGGCAAGCGTCAGCACCTCCGCCATCAACGGCCACGCCCCCGTCCGCGGACAGCGCGCTGTCAGCGGTATTCCTTGCCGAACCGCACGCCGCGAGCATCAGGGCGCAGAAAATAACGGTCCACCGCATCTGTTGCCTCCGTTTCGGCGTTTGTCCGTCACTGATCCTCCACCTTCACGACCAGGAACTTGCTCAACGGTTCCCGCCAATCGCCGGTTGGCCTCTTGATGGCCGGCGGAATGGCGAACACATCGTAGAAACCCGGCGGGGCATCGTCGGGGTTGACCATGTCGTCGGCTTCGGGATGCCACGGCAGGGATTTCGAGATCGACTCGCCGGGTTGAAGGGTCTGATGGTGTTCGGCTCCGTCCCAGCCGTCCATGGGCAGGGTTGCGACGTGCTGGCCCGGCAGGAGGTCCTGCGATCCCGGGCAGCACCCTACGCCATGCGTGATGATATGAATGGTCAGCCACGCGATGGCGCTCACGATCTCGACAGATTCTGAGCAGCCGTTGGTGAGGTTGAGCGTGAACTCGATCTGTCCCCCGTAGGCGACGACCGCGTTGCTCACACTGAAGTCGTAGACGTAGCAGTCGTCCTGTCCCTGAACGTGCGCCACGAGCGGGGGGACAACCCCGCCGTCGGCGGAGGTTCCGGAGTCATTTCCCGCCGAGCCGGCATCTGAACCGACATCATCCCCGGCCGCATCGTCAGATGAGCACGCGACATTGCACGCCGCGGCGAGCGTCACCGAGAGCGAAAGAAGGCAATGGAGGAAATCCGTTCTCATTGGCCGACCTCCCAACCTCGCGGTCAGGCCGCGTCCATTCCCGAGCATTTGCAGTCGGACATGTGGATCGGCTTCATACCCGGCGGGCACTGAACCTCCGGAGTCATGCAGTCGGAGACCTTCCCGAAACTGTCCCCGCAACACCCGTTTTCATCCACTTGCGCGCAATAAAGGTCCGGGTCGCAGGGGTCGGCGTCGCCCGCGTCCGGAGTACCGCCATCCACGGCCCAATCATGAGGAATCTGTTCGCATATTCCGTTCTTGCACTTCGCGTCAGTTTGCTCGCAGGAACTGGCGATTCCGCAGGCCTGCATGTGTTTTTCGGTGCAGCGTTCGGAAGAGATCCTGGCGACCTCGGCTTCCATCTCGGCTTGTTCCGCGACATTGATTGCCGTGCCACAGGCAGTCAGGCATTTGGTGGACCAGTAGAACACAGTGCAGTCGTCGTCGGTGGCGCAACCGCGTCTCGTCTCTGCGGCATTTTCGACGTCGGCGACAATCTGCCGCCAGCGGACGCCGCAGTCGATTCCGTCTCCACCGTCGGCCATCAAACGAACGTCGCACGCGGCGAGCATCAGGGCGCAGAAAATAACGGTCCACCGCATGGTTTGCCTCCGTCCGATTCGGACGCACTCATTATACACCCGAAAGGGGTGGGTTGAGAACCGAGGAACACAGGATCGAATACAGTCGAACTTGTCCGGTTGGTCGGCCGGGCGTTCGGCGGCGGCATGGGGGGATGGACGAAAAAGTCCTTGACACGGCTTGCCCGCTCTGCTATTGGAAATGCAATGCAACAAGAACCCCTCAAGCCAGCGTGCGGAACGTGCTCTCCTGATGGGGAATGTTCCGGTAAATTCCATGAGTTACTTCGTCTGAAGGGCGGGCGTCTTACCAACGAGCGCAAAGCCTTGTTGCGATTCATTTGCGATTTGGAGGGTCACTTCAGACCGGAAACCCTTGTCAAACTCCTCAAGGATCAGGGCTTTCAGGTTTCTCTGACGACCGTGTACCGAAATCTTTCCCTTCTTGTCCAAGCGGGAATCATCCGGCGAACCGACGTGGACGACGGCGTCCGGAGCGGCGGTGCCAGGTACGAGCACATCTGGGGACATACACATCATGACCATCTGGTCTGTTCGCGGTGCGGAAAACGCGTCGAGTTCAGTTACCCCGCGATCGACGTCCTTCAAGATGCCGTCGCCAGGGAGCACGGTTTCGTGCTCGAACGCCACAGCTTGGAGCTCGTCGGGGTCTGTCCGGACTGCGGCAACGCGGACGCGCGCCGTACGGGCGGCGGGGCCGCGCGTGCGCCGGGGGGGACGCCATGACGCTGCTCGACCTTGCCGAGGGCGTCGTTGCCGAGGTCGTTTCTGTGGGCGGCGGAAAAGATCTTGCAGAGCGCCTCCAGGGTTTCGGTCTCTGTGCCGGCCAGAAGGTGCGTGTGATCCGCGCCGCGCCGTTCAAAGGGCCCCTCATGGTCGAGGAGGTTGACGGAGGGGCGAGGTTCATGATTGCGCGGGACATGGCCGGCAGCGTGGAAGTTTCTGACGCGGCCGCCGAGATCGTCATCGCCCTCGCCGGCCAACCGAACTGCGGCAAATCGACGATTTTCAACGCCGTGGCCGGCCTTACCGTGGACACCGGCAATTTCCCCGGCACCTCCGTCACCTACACCGAAACCGTCGTCCGGTACGACGGGAGGCGAATAAAGTTGATCGACCTTCCGGGCACTTACTCGATCTCGTCGCACGACCCCGCCGAGAAGACCGCGCGCGACTACCTCCTTTCGGGGAGGGTCGATCTCGTCATCAACGTCGTGGATGCGTCGCTGCTTTCCCGGTCGCTCGAGCTCACCATCCAGCTCATCGAGATGGGAATCCCCATGATCGTCTGCCTCAATATGATCGACGAGGCGCGCCGCAAGGGGATCACAATTGACCTCGAGAAATTCGAGGAGGTCACCGGCATCAAAGCGTGCCCCGTCGTTGCGGTGCAGGGAACCGGGATTGACGAGCTCTTCCGCGAGGCCATCCGCGTCGCAGCCTCCAGCCTCCAGCCTCCAGCCTCCGGCCTCCAGCCGGTGCGCCCGACCTACGATCGCGACGTCGAGGAGACCATCGCCGAGATCCTCGCCCGTTACCCCGCCGCGCTGCGTGAGGCCGCGCGGGTCGATGAGCGGTTCACGGTCATCCGGCTTCTGGAAATGGACCAGGCGTTCGAGGAACTGGCGGCGCGCGCGGACCCGCCGTTTGCGGGTTTCGTACGCGAAAAGCGGCGGCTCCTGGCCGAGATGCACGCCTGGCCCGAGACGGGGGTCTTTGCCTCGCACCGGCATGCGCTCGTCCTGGACCTGTACGAGAAGGTCGCGACTCACCGCCACGGGAGCGCCGAGGGGATCCGCGAGCGGCTGGACCGGTTCATCACCAACCCGCTCGGCGGGATCGCCGCAATCGCCGCGTCGCTTCTGGCGATGTTCTACACGTCGGTGTTTCTGGGCGACGCCCTCGCGGGGCTCCTCGACGGCCCGTTCGAGCGACTGCACGGGCTCGTCGACGCGCTCGGTCGCGGCCCCCTGTATGCGGTCCTCTCCGGGCTGACCGACGGCGTCCAGGCGGGGGCGGGGATCGTGCTGCCGTACATGGTGCCGCTCCTGCTTCTGCTCGCGATCTACGAAGACACCGGGCTCTTGCCCCGGATCGCGTTCATGGCGGACGGGATCCTGCACCGCGCCGGGCTCCACGGGAAATCGGTGATCCCCCTTGTGCTCGGCTACGGCTGCAGCGTCCCGGCGATCATGTCTACGCGAAACCTCGGGAGCCCGCGCGACCGGTTCGTGACAATGATCATCGTCCCGTTCGTGACCTGCTCGGCGCGGAGCGTGATCATCCTTGCGCTCGCCGGCAAGTACCTCGGGGCGGCCTGGACGGCCGGGTTGTACGTCGTCGGGATCGCCGCCGCGTTTGCGGTCTCGACGGTCCTCTCGCGCTTCTCGCGGGGGAAGGTCCCCGGCCTGATCATGGACGTCCCGCCGCTCCGCCGCCCGTACCCGGCGATCATCGTCCGAAAGGTCTGGCACCGGCTTGCCGAGTTCCTCGTGGTGGCGTGGCCGGTCATCGTGGTGTCGAGCACGCTCTTGGCGCTGGTCTCGTTCTATGGCGGCGACGCATGGCTCAACCGCGCGTTTGCGCCTCTCACGGTCTGGGTGATGCGGCTCCCCGAGGAGACGGGAATCCCGCTATTCTACGGCATCTTCCGCAAGGAGCTGGCGCTCGCAATGCTTTCAACCGCGCTTAAGACCGCCGACGTCGGCGCGGTGCTCACGCGCGTTCAGATCCTCACGCTCACGGTCTTCTCGCTGCTGTACATCCCGTGCCTGGCGACGCTCACGACGCTCTGGAAGGAGGGGGGCTGGCGCGCCTGCCTGATCTCGGCGGCGTTGAGCACCGGCATCGCCCTCGTCATCGCAGGAGCGGTAGCCCGCCTGGCCCTGTTGTTCTGACCTTCAACACACCCGAAAGGAGACGTTCATGCGCACCGTGTTTCCAGCTCCGCGTGACGCCGGCCCGTTGCTCCTTGCGGCATTTCTGGCGCTCGCCGTGCTTGCACCGTCGCCCGATGCCCGCGCCGACAGGCGGATCTTCGGCTTCACCTACCCGTACATGACCCTCCCGCGGGGCGGGTTCGAGATCGAGCACTACCTCGACGCAGGGCTCGCCAGACCCGACGACCCGGCGACGCTGCCGGTCGAGGACGCCCTACGGCCTTCGTGGCAGCACCAGGTCGAGTTCGAGTACGGGATCACCGACCACTGGGACTTCGGGTTCTACAACGTCTTCCGCCAGAAGGCATACGAGGCGTTCGACTACCGGGGGCCGAAGCTCCGAACCCGGCACAGGTTCGGGGAGGAGGGGGACTTTTTCGTCGACCCGGCGGTCTATCTCGAGGTCGCGTACTTCGGTGACGAGATCGAGATTGAAGAGAGGCTCATCCTGGCGAAGACGTGGAAGAAGCTCGAAGTGGCGTTCAATCTCAAGGTCGAGCAGGAGATCGAGTTCGAGGCGAACGAGACGGAGGTCGAGCACGTTCTGAATCCGACACTGGGGGCCGGCTGGCACTTCACCGAGCACTTTGCCGCCGGCCTCGAATACTTCGCCCGAATCGTGCGTGCGGAAGGCGAGTGGGGACCGTATGCCGATTTCATCGGCCCCACGATGTCCTTTTCGGGGACGCACTACTGGTGGACGGTGACGGCGCAAAAGCAGCTCTCGTCGGCTCCCGGGGAGTCTTCGTGGCAGGTTCGATCGCTCTTCGCGGTGGTTTTCTAGGAAGACCGATGCGCCTGCCGCTTTTCATCGTCGTCCCTGTATTCTTCATCGCCTGCGCAACCGTTCCGCGGGTGCCCGGCGAACCCCTTTATCTTTCGAAGTGCGGCGCGTGCCACCAGCGGCCCGGGCGCGGGTCGTTTGACGCATCGGGTTGGAGGGAGGTTCTCGAAGGGCACCAGAGCCGGTTCCCGCTCACGAAGGAGGAGATGGCGTTGCTCTCGGAGTTCCTGGCGGGAGGGACCGGGCAATGACGCTGAAGGCGACGCCGGCTGTCGAGTCAGCCCGCGGCGTCCGCATCCGCGGTTGCTGCGGCGCCGATCTGCGCTGCGCCTGCGGCAGCATGCTGGCGCGGGTGGTCGAGGGCGGCGTCGAGCTCAAGTGCCGGCGCTGCAAACGGACGTGGCTGATCCCGCTTGAACCATCACAGGGAGGGCATTCGGAAGGCTGACCCCGCAATGCGGTGCGGCGGCCGCAGCTGATGGCTGACAGCTGATCGCTTTTGAGAGGCCAGAGGTCTTGAACCCGGAGCCCGGCGGCGAGCGTTGCTCGCTTCCGGGCTTTTGGTTTTTCAACGCGGATCACCAAAAACAGGAGGTGCGAAGATGGATCGGGAGAGACACACAGTCGGGACGGCGCGGTTCGCGTTCATCGGATTCATACTGGCGTCCGGTGAATGGACCGGAGAGGCCGCGGCCGCCAAGATCGAAGACAACTCGTTTCTCATCGAGGAGGCGTACAACCAGGAGCCGGGGGTGATCCAGCACATCCAGGCGTTCCAGTATCTGCCGCGCTCGTCCGAGTGGGCGTATTCGTTCACCGAGGAGTGGCCGGTGCCGACCGACCGGCACCAGCTCTCGGTGACCCTGCCGTTCCTGGACAATGGCGTTTCAGGAGCGGGGCTGGGAGATGTCCTCGTCAACTACCGGTTCCAGGCGATCGGCGAGGGGGGCGAGGGGCAGGTCGCGTTCGCGCCGCGGCTCTCGGCGGTGCTCCCGTCGGGCGACTACGCCGCGGGCCACGGCCACGGGGGATTCGGCGCGCAGGCGAACCTCCCGCTGAGCCTCGACCTCCACCGGTGGTTCACCGTCCACGCAAACGCCGGCGCGACGTACACCCCGCGGGCCAAGTTCCCGGGGCGGGACGCGAACGACGTCCTGGATTGGTTCGGGGGCGCCAGCGCCATCTGGACCCCGCACGACCAGTTCAACGTGATGCTCGAAGGGCTGTACGCATCCATCGAGGAGGCGGGGTCCGGGCTTCCGCGCCACCCGGCCCGTTCGTTCACCCTGAACCCCGGCGTCCGCGGCGCGCTCAACTTCGAGGCGGGCGGACTCCAGGTTGTTCCCGGTGTCTCCGCGCCGGTGGTCTTTTCGGCCGGCGAGACCGACGCGGGAGTGCTGGTCTATCTGTCGTTTGAGCACAGGCTATGGGGGGAACAGGCGGGAAGACTCAATGTTCCATCACGCGTCCGAAAGTCGCGATCGCCTCATCGATATCCGAGCTCGTGATCCCGTAGTGTGTGACGGCGCGGAGCTGGCGGGGGCCGACGGCGAAGAGGGAAACGCCTTCGCTTTTCAGGCGGGCGGCGATTTCGGCGGGGGTCGGGCCGTCCTGCGCCACCTCGAACATGACTATGTTCGTCTGCGGCATCGACGGCACGACCAGCCCAGGGACCGCGGCGATACCCTCGGCCAGCCGCCTCGCGTTCGCGTGGTCCTCGGCGAGACGATCGACCATCGTGTCGAGGGCGACAATCCCTGCGGCCGCGATGATCCCCGCCTGCCGCATCCCGCCCCCGACCATCTTGCGGAAGCGGCGTGCCTCGCCGACGAACTGTCTCGTTCCGCACAGGACCGATCCGACCGGCGCCGAAAGCCCTTTCGACAGGCATACGCCCACGCTGCCGGCGCCGGCGGCGAGGGTTTTCACGTCCGTTCCCAGCGCAGCGGCGGCGTTGAAGAGGCGCGCGCCGTCGAGATGGAGCGCGATCCGGTGGCGTCCGGCGAGCGAGGCCGCATCGGCCATGTATCCGGCGGAAAGGGGGACGCCGCCGCACTTGTTGTGACTGTTTTCGAGGCAGATCAGGCGCGTGACGGGGAAGTGGTCGTCTTTCGGGCGGATCGCCTTTTCGATATCGGAAACGAGGATGGTCCCGTCGGGCTGGTTCGGGAGAGGACGGGGGTGGACGCCGCCCAACGCCGCCGAGCCTCCGACCTCGTAGACGAAAGTGTGGGCCATGTCCCCCATGATCACCTCGTCCCCGCGCCGGCAGTGCGTGAGGATCGCGACGAGGTTGGCCATGGTCCCGCTCGCCGTGAAAAGGCCGGCCTCCTTGCCGAGAACCGCGGCCGTTTTTTCCTCGAGCGCGCGGACGGTGGGGTCGTCGCGGAAGACGTCGTCGCCCACCTCGGCGCGCGCCATCGCCTCGCGCATGGAAGGCGTCGGGAGCGTGACCGTGTCGCTGCGGAGATCGATCACAGGTAGGAGATCTTCTTCTTGGGTGCGCCAGGGGCCGGCAGTTTGTCTTTTGGGCCCGTCGGGACCTCGGGACCGGTTGCCCCGGGGCTCGCATCTTCTTCGAGCAGTTTCACCGCGTCGGACGGCCGGGTGGGCGGGAGCGGCCCGCCCGCCGCCGCGCGATCAGGGGCCGCCGGAGGCCGGGACGAGGTTGCCGTGGAGACACTGCCATGTGCACTCCCGGGAGGTTTGGGTGCTTTGTCCGGCGCACCCGTGTGCTGGTGGGTCTCGACCTTCACGAGGTATTCTTGAAGCGAGCGGTAGTTCGGATCCTGCTTTGCGACCTTGCGGAGGTAGTACGCCGCCTCGGCGGGGTCCCCGAGGTCGGCGTAGGCCACGCCGATCTCGTAAAGGAAATCGAGTTTCTGAGAATCGGTGATCTCGTCGTAGTAGAGCGCCTTCTTGAGGGCGCTGATGCCGCGGTCCTGCTCGCCTTTTGCGATGTGGCTGAGCGCGATCATGTGGAGCGCCTGGAGCTCCATCTTCTCGTCGGCCATCGCCATCTTGTATTCGTTGATGGCGTCGTCGAAAAGCCCCATCTCACGGTATGCGCTCCCAAGGTCGAAATGGGATTTCGCGTCCCGCGGATCGATCGTCTCGCTGATGCCCTTCTTGAAATCCGAGATGATCTCGGCGAGCGCGACCTGGCCGCTCTGGCCCGCGCGATCCTCTTCAATACCGGTTTCGGCCGAGTCCGCCGCCCCCTCGATCGCCTCGGACAGGTTCTCCACCCTGTCGGCGGCCAAAGTGACCGGCGGCGCGATCCCCTTCTCCTTGTTCTCGATCTTGTCGAGCAGGTCGGCGGCCTCCTCGTGGCCGGGCACCTCTTCGAGAATTCGGTTGCACGTCTCCCGCGCCTCGTCGTACAGGCCCTGTTCGAGGAAGAACCGGGCTTCGTCAAGGTCGGCTTCGACGTCGGGCGTTTCCGGCGGCGCGGGCTCGTCCTTCTCCTGCTCGGGGGCCGGCCCGGCGTCGTCTTGAGCGCCCGCCGCCGGCGGCTGCCACGCAGGCTCTTCGACGACCATCTGTCCGGGTTGGATCTCGACCGAAACCGCTTCGGGCGGCGACGTCTGACCCACAAACGAATCGTGGTGGCGCGTTTCGCCGATGTCGATGTCGAAGTCGTCCTCGGTCGCCGCCTCTTCGACTGCATCGACGACCTCGGAGGCGGGGATCTCGTCGGCCACCTCGTCGAGCGCCGGAATCAGCGCATCGGCCCCGCTCCCCGCCAGCGCGTCAAGAAGCTGGGCGGCACGCTGGTGCCCCGGCATCACCTCGATGAGCGCCAGCAGGGTCGCGCGGGCGTCGTCGACCTCGTTCTGCTTGAGTTGGATGTTGGCGATTGCGAACATCTCGGCGGCCGCACGCTCGGTGTCCCCGTTCTGTTCATGTATGGCGCGGAGTTTCCGGCGCGCCTCGAAATTGTCCGGGTCCATCCCGATGATCTGCGCAAGGTGTTCCAGGGCGCGCGGCTTGAGACCGTACTTGAGGTAGACGTCCGTTTCGGTGAGCAGCCGCGAGATGAGATCGGCGTTCCTCGCCGGCACCGCGCCCGTTGCGGCGGGACGCACGCCTGAGGAGGGCGTTGCCGCGACCGGGCCGCCCGTGAACGGCTGCACGGCCCGCAAGCCGGAGTCGGGAACGGCGTGGGGTCCCGTCGGCCGCGGCGCGGGCATCGGCGCGGACGGGACGGTCACAGCAGAGCGCGCCCCCGAATCCGGCGGCCGGGCGAACTCACCGCTTTTCGGGAAGCTCACCTCGCCGGTCCTGGACGGAGCCATGTCGGCCCCCAGGTTGGGCACGAGCTGGCGCAGCCTGTTGCGGACCGCCTCGGCCTCGGATTCGCGCCCCTGTTCGAGGTAGACCTTCAGGAGCTCCTTGTAGGCGGGGATCTGGTTCTGCGGCATCTCGAGCTGTCCGAATGCCTCGGCGAGCAGGTCGAGTACCTTCGGGTTTTTCGGGGCGACCTTGTAGCACGCCTGCAGTTTCTGCAGGGCGGGCTTCGGCTCACGCCTCTCGAGGTAGATTGCGGCGAGCTCGGTCCCGACGTCGACGTCGTCGCCCTTGACGGCGAAGTAACGCTCGGTGACCTTGACGTACTCTTCGAGCCTTCCGAGGGACTTGAGGGACCTGGCGGCGGTCAGGAGCTCGTTCGACGCCTCCTCGGAATGTCCCTCGCGCGCGTACATCTCGCCGAGCTTCACCCGGCTCAGGACGTCGTTCGGGTCAAGGTCGAGCATTTTTTTAAGCGTGTCCAGCATCTCGCGCGACCGCCCCGCCTTCTCGTGGAGGTCGCATATGATGCCGTACTGCGCCATCGCGTCGTTCGACAGGCCGAGCTGCATGTAGAGTTCGGCCAGTTTGTCGTAGGCCTCAAGGCGGCCCTCGTCGATCTTGAGGATGTTCTTGTAGACGGCGACCGCCTTGAGGAAGAACCCCTGCGTCGTGTACTGCTCGGCCACCTTCATGTACGTGTCGACCGCCGATCGGCTGTCGCCCTTGCGGGCGTAGAGCTCGGCTACACGGAGGAGCACCCTGACGTCGTTCGGCTCGACGTCGAGGACCTTCTGGTACTCCTTGAGCGCCTTGTCGAGTTGGCCCTTCTGGATGAACTTCAGGGCCGCGCTGATGAGTTTTTCCTTGTCGATCGCCACTTCTCGGGTGTCCCGCGCGGGGTCAGCCTTGGCTCATTTGCGGCCGACACGCTCGATGTATCCGCCCGTGCGCGTGTCCACCTTGATCATGTCCCCCTCGTTGACGAACAACGGCACCTGCACGACGGCGCCGGTCTCAAGGGTCGCGGGTTTCGTGCCGCCCTGGACGGTGTCCCCCTTGTAGCCCGGGTCGGTCTTCACAATCGTGAAGGCGCCGAAAATGGGCAGTTCGGCGCCTATCGCCTTGCCGTTGAAGAACATCACGTCCACGCTTGCGTTCTCCTGCAGAAACCCTTTCTGTTCGCCCAGCACGTCCCCGGCGATGAAAATCTGTTCGTACGTGGCGTTGTCCATGAAATGGAGGTTCTCGTCCTCGTCCCTGTACATGAACTGCATGGACTTCATTTCTATGTTCGGGGTCCCGACGGTTTCGCCGGACTTGAAGTTGCGCTCAAGCACCTTGCCGTTGATGAGGTTCTTCATCCGTGTCGCCACGAACGCGCTGCCCTTGCCCGGTTTCACGTGCTGGCATTCGATGATTACGAACGGGATCCCGTCGACTTCGATCTTGAGTCCCTTCCGGAAATCGGCCGTCGAGTGCAATTCAATCCTCCTTCATCCCAGGCCCCAAACTACAACTCCTCCCCGATCCTGGGCGCCGAAACGCGGAGCAGGTACCGTCCCTTGCCGAAGTTCCCGCCGCGCTCGATCGCCAGGGCGACGAAGTACTCGTCGTTGATTGACCTCAGAATCACCGAGCAGTTCCCAAGCGTCACGGTCAGCTCGCCGGGCGCCTGGAAGCCGCCCCCCACAAGCGTCCCCTTGAGCTGGTTGGCGGCGTTGGCGATCTCGGCCACAAGCGTGGCGATGTTGAGCCTTGACGATGCCTCCGGGCGCTCGAAGGTGTCGACGGGGATGCCGTCGAAAGACATGAGCGTGCAGAGAACCCCCCCCTCCACCGATTCGCACACCCTGGTGATCTCGTCCCTGAAAGCCATGTCGGAAACCCCTTTCGCTTTGCCCGCGGGTCACCCCGCGGGGGCCCTTCTGCGCCGCTCCACGCGGTCCATAAGCGCCTCGAGCAGGCGGAGCTTTCGGCCCCTCAACTGAAGCGCCGGGGCGGGCCGCGGCGCATCTTCGGTCCCGGCCGCCGCCGGAGTCTCTGCAGGCGGGACGGCCTCGACAGCCGCGTACGCGACCTCGGGCGAGACGATCCCCGAGGTGACCTCTTCGAGCACCAGCGGGAGGTCGTCGTCCTCCGGACGGGAAACGGCGATCTCCGGAAGGGTGATGCCGAGATCTTTGGGCGTCGGCGCGGGCTCGGCCGCCGGCGGCGGGACTCCCGGATGGGGGCGCCGCCGCGCACGGATTCGCGAGATGAAGACCTCGAAACGCGCACGGACGCGCGCCCGCCCCTCCGCGGTCAACCCGCGGAGCGGGTCACGCGCCCGCATGGATTCCTCGATGTTCGTCACCGTGTGTCTCAGCCAAGTGTCGTCCGGCGAGCTCCGGAGCAGCTCGCGCGCCATCGCCAGCGCCTCGCGCCGCCGGCCCTGCGAGCAAAGAATCCCGACCAGAGTCCGGGTTGCGATTGCGTCCACTCCGAAGCCCCGTCCCCGCGACAGGCCACAGCCATTGACTAGTATCTCCCCATGGTCCAAAAGTCAAGGTTGAAACTCGGATAATCCGGCAAAATCGCATACATTGATTTCATGTTCTTTCTCTGTTAGGTTGGGAAAAAGTGCAACCGGCCGGCGCGGCCGGCAGGCGCCGCTAATGAAGATCTGCCCTACCTGCAAGACAAAGTACTCGACGAACGTCTTCTACTGCCCCCTCGAGGGGAGCAAGCTGGACGACGACGTGGAGGCCGGACCGAGCAAGTCGATCATCGGCACCATCCTCGACGACAGATACCGCATCGTGTCCAAGCTCGGCGAGGGCGGCATGGGCGCGGTCTACATGGTCGAGCACGTCATTCTGAAGAAGCAGATGGCCGCGAAGATCCTCCGCGACGAGTTTGCCCGCAAGGAGGACCTCGTCAAGCGCTTCCAGATGGAGGCGGTCGCCGCGAGCCGGATCGGGCAGGAGAACATCGTCGACGTGACCGATTTCGGCCGGACGTCGGACGGCAACGTGTATTTCGTGATGGAGGTCCTCGACGGCCCGAACCTGGCCCAGTTGATCAAGCAGGAGAGCGGCATCGCCGCCCCCCGAGCGATCCCCATCCTGGTCCAGGTGTGCCGCGCCCTTCACAGCGCCCACAAACAGGGCATCATCCACCGCGACCTCAAGCCCGAGAACATCGTGCTCATAAAACGCGGTGAGACCCCCGACTTCGTCAAGATCCTGGACTTCGGGATCTCGAAGATGATCGACACTGGCGAGGGACGGACCGAGAAGCTCACGGCCCTGGGGATGATCGTCGGGACGCCCGAGTACATGTCGCCCGAACAGGCCTCGGGCGGGCAGGTGGACCTGCGGACGGACATCTACTCGTTGGGCATCATCATGTACGAGATGGTGACGGGGAGACTCCCGTTCGCGGCGGACAACGCGCTCAAGATCCTCGTCATGCACCAAACCGAGGAAGCCGTGCCGCCGCGCACGCTCCGGCCGGACCTCGAGATACCGTCCGCGCTCGAACAGGTGATCTTGCGCGCGATGTCAAAAAAGCGCGAAGTGCGGCAGCAGTCCATGGAAGAGGTCGGAAACGACCTCTTCCGCGTGGCCGGCGACGGAAGGGCCGTGTCCGGCTACGAGCCGCGGAAGACCATGGCCTGGGATTCTGCCGTGGGCGCGCTGCCGGGGATCTCTCTCTCCGGCGTGACTCCGATTGGCGAACGGCGGCCGTCCAAGACCCAGGCGATGGAACCCCCCGGCCGGCCGCAGCCCGTCCAACCCGTGCTCACGCCCGTCCAGCAGCCCCCGATTCAGATTCCGGCGACACCCACACCCGTGCCGGTTTCGAGGACGCCGGTCCCCCCCGCGGCCGGCCGTACGACTCCGGGGCAGATGCCGGTGCAGCCGGTCCCGGCCCCCGCGGTGCCCGCCTCGGCGTTTCCCGCACCTGACATCCAGGTCCAGTCCGGCAGCACGGGATGGCAGGAAACGACGTCCGAGGTCCTTTCGGATGAAGTTGTGACCGTGGTGGCGCCCAGCCCGTATGCCCGCGCGGCCGCCGAGGCCCGCCCAGCCCCCGTCCCTGCGTTTCCGGCCGAGGAGAGCCTTGAAGGCCTCGAGCCGGCCTTGCCCCGCAGGAGCAGGCTGCCGCTTGCCATTGCGGCGGCCGCCGTGGTTCTGCTCGGGGGCGGCGCGGCTGCGGCGTATTTCCTGGGCGCCTTCGGCGGGAACCCGGCCCCGGCTGCCCCGGCGCCGATCCAAAGTTCGCCGAAGCCGGAGACCCAAAAGCCGGTCGAGGCCGCGGCTGCGAAGAAGGAAGGACCGCAGGTGACCGTCGAAGCGGCAAAGGAGGGCGCGGAGGAAGGCGAACCCGCGGCTGCGCCGCAGGCCGGGAAGAAAACCAAGAAGAAGGACATGGCCTCGGCCGGGCCGGCGGGCGGAGGGGAGGTGCTGGTCACGGTGGATGTCGAATCGTCCCCCAGCACCGCCGAGATCTACCGGGGACAGAACTTCATCGGAATCACACCGGCCAAGATACGCGGACGCAGGGGTGAACAGGACATTCTCACGTTCAAAAAGTCCGGCTACGCCGCCCAGACCGTCACGGTGAAGTACGATCGGGCGCGGACGTTGCACGTCGATCTCAAGTCGTCGGGCACGCCCGCGCCGCCGCCGCCAAAGAAGAAGGATGATCTCTTTGACAAGATCGACGACATCAAGAACCCGTTCAAGTGAGTGAGTGATCTCGTGGGCCGTTTTTACTTCGTTTCGCAGCGGCAGCTCGACGAGTGGCTTGGGCACGGGAACGCCGACTTGAGCGGCGAAACCCTGAGCCTGCGGCTCGATCGCCAGTACCTCGCTAGGATGCTGCCGGCGCTCTATTTCACACGAATAGTCTCGTCGCCGGAGGACGGCAGGGAGCTTACCGGCAAGGCCGTTCCCCTCGAAAAGGTCCAGGGGATGGGCGCGGAGGTCATGCAGGGTTCGGCGGTCATCGGCGACGACGCATACGATGTGGAGGAAGGGTTCATCCTTCGCGAGGTCGTCCCGCCCAAAAGCGACGTCAGGCCCGCTGCGAAACCCGAGGGTGAAGACAAGGAAAAACAGGGAGTTGCCGCGCCGGGCGAACCCGAACTCGACCTCCTTGCATCTTTTATTCTGCAACGAATGCGCGAGGATGGGAAAAAGTAGCGGGCAGCGCGTAGCGGGTGGCAAATGGCGGGCGGGCGGCCAACGGAAGACAAGATGCATTCACACGGTCACGGGCATTCTCATGGACACGGACACGCCCACGGGCACGCCGGCGCAACCAACGCGGGGTTTGTTCCGAGGCTTGTCGCCTGGGAGGTGACGCGGTCATGCAACCTCGACTGCGCGCACTGCCGGGCGGCTGCCAGCCGCGGGCCGTACGCGGGCGAGCTCACGACGGAAGAAGGCGTCGCCCTTCTCTCGGACATCGCGTCGAATTGGAAACCGATCATCATCTTCACGGGCGGCGACCCGATCATGCGGCACGACCTCTTTGCGCTCATCGAAAAAGGCCGGGATCTGGGGCTCCCGATGGTCATCTCGCCCAACGGGACGCTTCTTTCGGCCGAGAAGGTCCGCAGGCTCAAGGAGCTCGGCATCCTGCGCGCAAGCATCAGCCTTGACGGGCCCGACGCGACGTCGCACGACGCGTTTCGTCGGGTCGCGGGGGCGTTCGCGGGGGCGCTTCGCGGCATCGGGCACCTCAGGGACGAGGGCCTG
>JACRCP010000155.1 GCA_016218965.1 Deltaproteobacteria bacterium
CCTCATCGAAGCTCGCGCACAGGCGCCGTAGACTCCCCCGGTGCCAAGCTGAACGCTGGAGCATCCCCGGACCGACGACGATCGGCGCAACCGTCCGACTCCGCTCCGACGCCTCGGCCACCACTTTTTGAGAAGTTACTGGCACGGTTCGTGCCTCTTCTCTTCCCGTGACGACGACGAGGAGGTGTTCCGTGTTTTACCAGGAACTCATCGGGCTGTGCACACTGGCAACGGTCTTCTCCATCGGCGCGGTGTGGCGCGTCACGCGGCGGAGGAAACCGCTCGTTCCGGAAACGCAAGACGGCCGCGTCCGCCAGCATGTGCCTGTTTCGATTCTGAAACCCCTCCGCGGCGCGGACGACGCGCTCGATCAAAACCTCGATAGCTTCTTCAACCTCGACTACCAGGACCACGAGATTGTCTTCGGCGTCGAAGGGGACCGTGACCCGGCAATCGAGGTCGTGCGGCGCCTCAGGCGGAAGTACCCGTCAATCAAGACGCGGCTTGTCGTGCACAACGGCGGCCGGGGTCTGAACCCCAAGGTCAGCAACCTGCTCAACATGATAGACGCGGGTACGCACGACGTCGTGCTCATCAGCGACTCGAACGTCTCGGTCGGACCCGGCTATCTCAAAGAGATGACCACCCTCCTCCAGTCCGGCAACACCGGGCTCGTGACGAACCTCGTAGCGGGGACGGACGAACACTCGATCGGCGCGGCCATGGAGAACCTTCAGCTCAACGGCCCGGTGGCCGCCGTCGTCGCCCTCTCCGAAATGTTCGGAGGCCGCACGCTGGTGGTCGGCAAATCGATGATGTTTCGCCGCTCGGTCCTCGAGCGGCTCGGCGGCTTGAATGCCGTCGCAAACCTCCTGGCCGAGGACTACATCATTGGGAAGATGTTCAGGATGGCCGGCTACGACGTTCGCCTCTGTCGCACGCCGGTCCGGAACGTCTGCCGCCGCACCACCGTGCGCGAGTTCGTCCGGCGCAACCTGCGCTGGTCGCTCCTGCGCTCACGCCTCAAGCCCTTTGTTTACCCGCTCGAGCTCATCGGCAACCCCGTCGCCGTGGCGCTCGTTGCCCCCGTGTTCGAAGTGCCCAGTTTCTGGCCCATGGTCTGGGCGCTGTCGATGATCCTTGCGCGGGACTCCTTCCAGACACTCATGCTTCGCGGGCGCGGCAACCTCGCATTCATCCTTCCGCTTGGTCTTGCCAAGGACCTGATCATGCTTTTCGTTTGGGCCGCCGCGCCGTTCTGCCGGCACGTGGCGTGGCGCGGCCACCGCCTGCGCATCAGCGCCGGCACCCTGCTCTACGCCGGCGAGCCGATGGACGAGGCGGGGATGATCAGGGTGGAGGGGTAGCAGCGGCTACCAGATCGCGTCGTGGTCTTCGCACGTCCCGAAGAAATCGCGGATCTCGTGAGTCGTGTCGTCTGCGCGGACGGTCCCCCTGAAGGTCCCGTAGACCTGGCAGAAGTCCGAACGGGCGATGACCATCCGGACGTTCTCGACTTTCTTACCGACGGGGGTGAAAACCAGATCGGCGGCGCCGTCGGCGGTACGGACCTTCCACGGGAGCATCACGTCGGCCTGGTCGCGCTCGAAGACCGCGGGACCCAGAAGGTGCATCCGGCCGCCTTCCCACAGGCAGTTCTCGTTGTATTCCCAGTCGTCCGAGACGACGTTTTTGGTGAGATTCAGGCCGACGATCCCTCCGCCCGCGTCCCATCCCGCGCAGGTCGCCCACTTCCAGAACGTGTGCCTGGGGTACAGGGCCTTGTGATAGTCGATGATGGCGATCGCCTTTTCGCCGCCCAGTTGCCCGGCGCCGTCGACCTTGACGCTCCCCTCGCACGCGACCGCGCACTTGTGCGTGTACATCGTCATGGCGCTCCCGACCGGAAGCGACGCGACCATGGCCTGGACCTTTGTGGGGTCTTCGAGCATCCTGAGATCGGCTTCGACCGCGGGTGACCCGCCCCGGGCCGGGGCCGAAATCCGGACGGTATGGACGCACTTGTCGAGCCCCGTGGCGATCTTTATCTCGTACCCCTCCTTCGCGAATCCCCCCTCGCCCGAGCGCATGTCGCCCGGGACGCGCGCAAGGCCCGGCCTCCCCTTGAGCGAATGCTCGAAGGACCCGGTCCCGTCCCGGTGGATGAACGAAACGAACGACAGCCCCAGCACCTTGCTGTTGATCACGGCAAAACCGAGATACCCGCGGGGAAGGATGACACCTGCGTGGAACCACTCCTTGGTCCGCATCCGGACTATGCCGCGCGGCAGCGGTATCCCCGAAAGACGCAGCGCCGACTGCTCGATGTTGAGCCGCGCAAACTCGCCGTCAAACACGCCGAGTCTCGGCATCCCCGCCTCGTCAACCAGCGTCTCGGCCGCGGAAAGAATACGTCTCATGGCGCTCTACCTTTTTTGACGTTCCATCAAACCTTCGCCTGCGGTATATCATATCACGTGCAAACGGTACATCGAACTGCCGACTCGCGGAACTGGCCCGACCGATCCGTCCGCGGCCGAAGGAGCCGCACGGACGCGACCCGGTTGCGCCGTAGCGCGGGCAGGTGGCAACCGACAGCCTATGATGTCGCATCAGCTGCCAAGCGGAGGCGCGGCCGGGGAGCAAGACGGGCGGCCGTTCCCAAAACACCGCTCAGGCTTGGAATCGAGGTGCTCCTCTTAGCCGTTCTCTGGTCGACAAGCTGCTGGTCGCCGCGAGAGGTCGCCTCGGGGCGATACTTCCCCGATGCCGGAATGACCGCCGAACTCCCTGACAGCGGTTCGCCCGACACCTCGTGCAAGACGCTGAATCCCGAAGCCGGTGCCCTGGTTTTGCTTGAAGCTCCGGCGAAGTTCTGCCCCGACACACACGGGAGCGGGATCTTCGGCGAGTGGGGGATGGATGAGCGCGGACTGCCTGAATACCGGTACACGATGGATCAGACAACGGACCGGCGCGCCCGGTACTTCAACAGCGAAGGCGACGGCCGCACCGACCACTGGCACATGATCGGAAACCAGCGTGTCATCGCCATGGCGCACAACGGCGGGTATGTCGAGCTTTACCACTCGGACCGCGGCGCAAAACTCATGAACTGGTACGACCCCGAAAACGGCAATTTCGCGGGCGGGTTTGCCTTCATCGAGGACGGCGGAGAGATTGCCGGCACCAGATACGACGATGCGCGAGGCGCTCTCATCGAGCGCCGTTTCCAGATGAACTCGTTCGAGACGGTTGCGCGTAAGAACGGCCTCACAATCCTTCGGCGCACGTACGCCCCGGCGGGCGACCACCCCGCGCTCGTGACCGAAGTGACGCTGACGAACGAGACCTCGGCCGAAAAGAACATCCGCTACTTCGAATACTGGGACTCCAACCAGTACCAACTTTCGTTTGGCCTTGCCGGCGGGGATTTTGCCGAGCCGCTCAGGGAAGAGCGAAGGTCGTTTATGGGCAAGTTCGACGTCGACTCGATGTTCGATGAGGCGACCGGCGCGCTGGCAGTCGTGCAAAAGGCCCGCGACGGCGCCACCACGGCGGAACCCGGTGACCCCAACGACCACGACTGGTACCCGCCCTCCTCTTTTTCGGCGTTTTTCGAGTTCACGCCCGACGCGCACTTCTCGGATCAGGACGCCTTCTTTGGGGCGGGGGGTATCGAAAAACCCGACGCGGTCGCCTCCGGCTCGGACGCGTCGTCGCTCTACTCGGGTCCGGGCGCGGGGCAAAAGGCGGCGTTGATCCTGCGAAAGAACTTCGCCGTACCGCCGAACGGACGCGTGACGTTCCACACGATATTCGGGTCATTCGACGGGGCCGCAGGAGAATCCGTCGAGTCGGTTCTGGGTGCGCTCCGGGCCGACGCCGACGCTTTTTCGTGGGACGCTCAGGGAAAAAGACAGACCGCTCCGGGCGTCTTCTTCGCGTCGTCCGAACCGGCGTGGCTCACGCGCGAGGTCGCCTGGCACGCGTCGAGCCTCAATGCACTGGTCAGTTACGACGGGGCGTTCCGAACGCGAACGATCAACCAGGGGAGCGCGTATCTCTTCATCCAGGGCCTAAACGGCGCCGTCCGCGACATCGCTCTGGCCACGCTTCCAATGATCTACCTTGACCCGCAGGTGGCCCGCGACGCGATCGCGTACATGCTCCGGATGACATACCCGGACGGCCGGATCGGCTATGCGACCGTCGGGTACAAAAAGCTCACCGGCGCCGTCATTCACGAAAACCCGAGCGACCTCGACCTGTTTCTGCTCTGGGCGCTCGCCGAGTATCTGACGGCCACGCGCGACTACGGTTTTCTCGACGACGTCCAGCCGTACTACCCCGACATCACGACGAACGCGACGGTACGGGAACATGCGCGGAAGGCGCTCGAACATTTCAGGGACAAGGTCGGGACTGGGCCGCACGGCCTCGCCCGCGTGCTCGATGGCGACTGGAACGACGGGATCATCCTCCGCTCGCCCGACCCCGAAGTCACGCGCGAAAAAGGCGAGTCGGTCTTCAACTCGGCGATGGCGTGCTTCGTCCTGCCGACGGCCGCCGAAGCGTTTTTGGGCAGAGATGACGAAACCTCGGGTATGGCGGCGGAGCTGGCCGCGGAGCACTGCGAGGCGCTCAAAGGCGCGTGGGCTGTTGACCGCTTTTTGCGCGGGTGGACGGACCCTGACACGCCGATCGGCGGGACCGACGCGATCTATCTGGAACCTCAGCCGTTCGCCCTGCTCTCCGGGACGGCGACGGCGGAACAACGCACTGCGCTCGCACGGACGATCAAGACAGCCCTTGAAGAACCGTCGGCGATCGGCCAGTACCAGATGTACCCGCCTAGCGAGATCGGTGCCTCGATCCAGGAAAAAGGCTCGGACACCAACGGCGGGGTCTGGCACGCCCTGAACGGACTGCTCACGTGGGCGTACGCCACAGTGGACTCGGAGCTGGGCTGGTCGTCGTTCCAAAGGAACTCGATGGCAAGACACGCCGAGGCCTACCCGGAGATCTGGTACGGCATATGGTCGGGACCGGACGCGTTCAACGCCGCATATCACGCGCGCCCCGGCGAGACGTTCCTCCACCTCGCGACCCCCATGGTCGATTTCCCGGTGATGAACTCGAACCAGCACGCCGCCCCCCTGCTGGCGCTGATCAAGTCTCTGGGAATGACCCCGACCCGCGACGGCCTGACGATCGCCCCGCTCTGGAAAACCCGCCCGTTCGTCCTCCGCACGCCCCTCGTCGGCGTCGCCTACACGAAAAACGACGCCGCGGTGTACTACCGCCCCCCGGTTGACTCCGGTGAGATCCTGATCCGCATGATGCCGCCGAAACCGGGCGCTGGATGGACGGTCCGCGTGAACGGCACGCCTGTCCAAACGGCCCTGGACGCCTCCGGCCTCCTCCCGATCCCCGCCAACTGCCCCGCGAAGACCGGTTGCACGGTGGAGATCAGGTGACACGAATTGCCGACAGCCCCACGAAGAGGGGCGGAACACGGGTAGCCACGTGCGCAAGCGCGTGGATCTCAAGAGCGAACACGGTACGAGCCCCCAGAGGGGGCGGCAGTTTTTCGCACGGTGGAGTCAATACAGCTCGAAGAAATCATCGGTGCCGATGCACCTGACGTACTTGCCCGCAAGTTTGGCCAGTGGCCCCTGTACGTGCAGAGGGAGCCACTTGCCGTACATACTGCCTCTGTAGCACATCCGCTCGACTTCGAATGTGCGGGTTTGATCATCGACAAGGATGAACCGCATCACGGGGTCGAATCGGGGATGGCGATTCGTGAAGTCGAAGATTGTCGGCGATGCTCCGAACATGCTCGCAAGCTCGCCAACATCGATGCCGATCGGCTCAAAGACCGTCAGCGCGTCCTTTCTTGGCTCGACCTGATACCTGACCAAGTGGCGATGTCTCGCAATCTCGGCGCGGACAACATCGACCTCGGCACTGGCAATCTGCGTTTGTCCCGCCCGCCGGAGCGACACGACGCCGTTGACACTCTCGACGATCTCGTGGTCTGGAGGCATCTCGGCAATCGGCGTACCGACCGGCCGCAGGGAGAACACGTACCGCGGCTTCCCTTTCTTCGTGAAGATTTTGCACAAGAGGTACTTGCGCCCGCGCCGGTTCGTGTAGGTGACATTGGGCATTTTCACACCCCCACAAATAACCCCGCCCGAGGCCTTTCGGCGTGTCGGACGGGAAGCAAGTATGTCTGGAACCTACGTGACCGGCCGCCTTGTGTCAAATCGGTCTCAGGACAACCGCTCTCGTACCCCGGCGAACCTCCGCTCCTTGCCCGCCCCCTGCCCGCCGTGTTATGAGGCAACCAAGTCCGGAGAAGAAAGCACAGTTCGAGACCTGTCACCAAGGAGGGGATTCCGACATGCCGGTCATGGCCAGACGAATCGGGTTGGTCCCGGTCCTTGTGACTTTGGTGATCTCGTTTGCGCCGGCGGCCCGGGCGCAGCACGAATGTGCGGATGGCAGCGCGCCGCAGGGCGAACTGTACATCTGCGACCCGCTCAAGGGTTCGACCAAGGCGACCGAGCGGAACGGCGGCGACCTTTTGGCCGAGGGGTTCCGCGTAAACGGCTTTGGCGACAACCTCCTGTACGACTGGGGGTTTCAGATCGCCGACTTCTGCGCGCAGTGGGAGGTGAAGGGGATATCCCTGCAGGCGATCGACAACGACAACCACCACATCCTCGAGGTTCTCGAAGCCGACAGGCTCGGGAAATCGGAATACTGCGGGCTCGGCGTGCGCGTATACGGTCCGGCCTCCGACCCCGCGTGGCACGGCAGGATGAAGCTCAAGGCGTGGTGCCCCGGCGGGAGCGACGAGGACGCGACCCCCGTTCTCCTGTGGGACGGCGGCCAGTGGTACTTCTTCAGGCTCGTTCACGAAAACGGACGGCTGACGCTTTTCAGGGACGGAGACCAGATTTCCTCGGTAGACACCGGCCCGTTCGCCCCGCACTTCGGGCGCGCCTGGCTCCCGATGAGCCGCTGGGTTGAGAGCGCGTTCGATACGATAGACGGCACGGTACACCGCAACTTCATGATCTCGAGCGACCCCGCGTGCGTCATCCCGGACGGCGGACAGGTGACTGACGCCGGGACCCCGCAGGACGCGGGATCTCCCACCGACGCGGGGACGCCCGATGTCGTCTCGTACGTCGTCGCCGAGGACCATACCGTGGTCGCCGCGACGCCGAACACGCACTACGACGACGAGAACGACCTCTCGGTGCAGGCGGACGCCGCGGGGAACCCCGAGGAGGAGTTCTATCTCAAGTTCATCGTCCCGGCCGTGCCGGGCCGCAAGGTGGCAGCAGCGAAAGTAAAAATCTACTGCGACTACCTGGCGGCACCCCAGGCGGCCGAAGGCGGCGGTGGCGGCATCCAATGGGTTGCCGACAACTCGTGGAGCGAGGACACGATCACCTGGAACAGCAAGCCGCCGGCCGACGTCACTGCCCTGTCGGCGGTGGGCCGCGTCAGCCGCGGCCAGTGGTACGCGTTTGACGTCTCGGCGGCCGTGACCGGTCCGGGAACGTATTCGTTTGCCGTGATCTCGGACGACTCGAACGGCTCCCATTTTCTCTCGAAGGAAGGGGGCGCCGCGGGAGGGACGCAACCGAATATTGAGCTGACGACCGTCCCCGACACCCGACCGGACGGCGGAACGCCGGATGCCGGCGCACCCGACGACGCCGGAATTGACGACGACAGCGGCGAAGGCGGCATGCGGACCGACGCGGAGGCCAATGAAGACTCGGCAATTCCCGTGGACGCGGGCATCACATCGGACACGGGTACGGCGAAGGACACCGGAATCCCAACCGACACCGGCCCGCCCCCGGACGCGCCGGCCGCCCCAGATGCCCAAAAGGCCGGCGCCGAGCCGCTCGAATTCGACACCCTCGGCTGCGGGTGCGGAGCGCTCTGACGAGCCTTCGATCCCCGGCTCCGCACTTGTGCTCAAAGAGGCCGGCAGGTCAAGGCCGAGGCTGCTGCTCCGGCGGCAGGTGCTTCCGGAACACCCGGTGGATCTGCTCTGTCGCCTCGACCGTGTTTTCCGGCGACCAGTCTCTCGTGTCCACCGCGGGGAGAACCTCGACACGGATCGTGCCTCCCCGGATCGAAAGGGAGTCGCTGGGCCATGCCCGGTACGCTCCGAGGATCACAATCGGCACGACCGGCAGCCCGGTCTGGATCGCGAGGTGCGCCATGCCCCGCTTGAACGGGAGAAGGCGGCCGTCCCGGGCCCGCGTCCCTTCGGGGCTCAAGAAGATGGACAACCTGGCCCGGCGTACGAGATCCGCCAGCGACCGCATCGACGCGACCGCCGCTGCATGGTGCCCCCGGTCCAGTCGGAGATGACCCGCGAGCAGGTACAGCTGGCCGAAGAACGGATAGAAGATGACCTCCTTCTTGATCACTCCGACGGACCCACAGGGCATGAACCGCAGTGCGATGAAGAGGTCGATCATGGAGGTGTGGTTCACCACGTAGATCGCAGGCCGGCGTGGGTCGAGGCGCTCCCGGCCGGTGATCTCTACACGGCAGCCGCACAGCCGGGTGCAGGCGTGGCCGACGATCCGTTCGAACACGATGCACGAGCGGATGCGTGCGGTCCGGCTCGGCAGGAGCGCCAGAAGGATGACCGCCTGGAGGACACTCGCCGAGGCAAGGATCAGCATCCCCGCCACCACCCTGACCGCGCTCAACACCGCATCCATGCGTCCCTCGATATGCCCGCAGATCGGCAGCGCACGAAGGATGACATCCGCCAATCGCCCGGCGCATTCCGTCCGTGGCTTCCAGCATAGTCGCTCCGCCGCCACGCCGCAAATGCATTCCGTGCGATACGACCCAGGCTGGCATGCGATCGGTCGGACATGCCGGCCGCGCCGCCGCACTTGCGCTTTTTTGATTCTCACCAAAACTATGCCCTCGTCGCGGAGGGGTGGCCGAGCGGTTCAAGGCAGCGGTCTTGAAAACCAACAGTTACCAAATCCAGGCGGGCGCCGCTTCCCTATGAAAAGCGGGAAAACGACGGACTGAAAAGAGGTTGCGGCCATCGGCGAGGTTGACGCTCGTTGATGGCCGTTGCCCTTTGTGGCCGCAGAGTAGTCACATTTTGGTCACATCGCCCGGTTTAACCCGGTCGGGTGCTCAGCGCGGCACCTTGTCCGCCTTGGGCCGGTAGTCGCGCTCATCGAGGCAGACCTGGTACATCGCCCGTTCTATCTTGATCCAGTCGGTCCCGTTGACGCCCCGGGGGTTGCGGGCGAGCAGGCTTGCAGGGAAGGCCGACGCCATCTTGATCCAGCGGTTCTGCTCGCGGGCGATCACGCGAAGCTCATCGGCTACTTCCGAGAGGTCCTGATCCTGGCTGAACACAAGCGCCACGTCGTATTCGCTCCGGTGCGCGAGGCGGATCCCGATCACGTCGAGGGCGATCCGCACGTCGATCCCCTTCTCCTCGGCCGCGAGATACGAGTGCTCCGTCCCGTCGGGCAGGCGGATGGTGTGGTTTCGGTAGCGAAGGTGCCGCCAGTAAGTGACGACGTTCTGGCGTCCCATCATCGCCAGCTTCTTCATCCAGAAGTGGTTCCAGAATGAATCGTCCCTCTCGTCGGGGACGCCCGTGTAGAAGCGGGTCTGTTGCAACTGCCAGCCCCGGCCCTCGCACACCTTGCGGGAAAGGGCCTGCACGTCGTAGTTGGGGTACGTGTACCCGAATGCGTCGCGCGCGGCGTGGTATAGGTTCTGCCCGTCGATGAAAGCGACGGCGCGCTTGACTCCCGGCTCCACGGGCATAAACACCTCCCAAAAAATAACCCCGCCCGAGGCCTTGCGGCGTGTCAGACGGGGAGCAAGTATGTCTGTACCCTACATGACCGGGCGCCCCGTGTCAAATCGCCCTCGAAAAAACGCGTTCCCTTTCCTGCCCCCAGATTGAACGCCCGGCACTCCCTGCACCAACGTCCCCTAAGTGCTCCGCGGGTACGGCGAAGGACACCGGAATCCCAACCGACACCGGCCCGCCCCCGGACGCGCCGGCCGCCCCAGATGCCCAAAAGGCCGGCGCCGAGCCGCTCGAATACGACACCCTCGGCTACGGGTGCACAACGCTCGCACCATAGAAATCCGCCGGCGCACTTGCGCTTTTCTGATTCTCACCTAAACTACCTTGCCACGGCGGAGGGGTGGCCGAGCGGTTTAAGGCAGCGGTCTTGAAAACCGCCGTGACCCGAAAGGGCCACCGGGGGTTCGAATCCCTCCCCCTCCGCCAGTCTTGACGCGGCCGCGCCCTGAGGCTCCGCCATGAACGCTCCGCCATCAAAACCCTTGAGAAGCGGGCGGGGTTCCGCTACTATCCGGCTCCGTCGGAGAGGTGGCCGAGAGGCCGAAGGCGACGGTTTGCTAAGTACAGCGCCCCGCAAGTAGGTGACCAGATCGCGAAGGACCGGGCGTCGAGGGCGAGGCGCGAGGACGAAGCTGTAGCAACGCTACCGCGAGGAGGAGCAACGCTGCCATCGGCGTCCGGGACCAGCGAAATGGGCATTTATTTGCGGGAAGCTGTACTAAGGTCATCACGAAAAGAACGGAAAACTAGGGAACGTAACAGCAACATCACTCGGACTAACGACTTTTCAGAGGGGGAACGGACCAAGGGGCTCCGCAACGCGGCCCCTCTTTTTTTATGTCGAGAGTTATCAAGAGTTACCAAAAGGGACGTGCATTTGGCACACTTTAGTCGTAGAACAGTGTGGTCACACCCCTTTGGAGTGTCAGCACGTTCCCCCCCGACCTCCGCTCCTGCCGAAGTGAACTTTTGACCCTCCAAAAAGTCAACCCCGATTTTGACCCGCACGCTGACCGCACCTGCGCGCCAGTTGCCGGTCCGCGCCGTCCGCACGTCGGCCAATCTGCACCGGCCTCAACGACACTTGCCTTCGACGCACCACTTGTTCGGACAGCAGTCCCAGTCCGTTCGGCATCCCGAAATGCACTTCGGAACGCCGAGGTCCATCTTGCAGTACGAGTCGCACATGCACAGGTAGGTCGCGCATGGGCCGCCGGCGTCGGCCCCAGCGTCGGCCCCGGCATCCTCGGGGCCGGAGTCCTGCGCGTCGGTTCCGGCGTCGAAATCGAGTGAGGCCGAGTAGGCACAGCGGAAGCCGAAGTTGTTCTCATCCCGTGTTGGGCCGATACGATTGCGGTATGAAACGCGCAGGTAGAACGTGCTCGAATTGGACCACGACCCGCCGCGCATCACGCGGTAGGAACCACGTGGGTTTTCCACCCAAGCCGTCCCATCCGTCGGCGCACCTGTATAGTCAGCATGCCAGTCATCTGCTACCCACTGCCACACGTTCCCTATCAGGTCCAGTGCACCATACGGGCTGGCACCCAAGGGCTTGCTGCCGACAGGTGAGGTTCCGGAGTTACTGCATAGACCCGCCGACATCACAGCATGATCGCAATCAAGCGAGTCATTCCCCCACGGATATTTTCTTCCATCCGTACCTCGCGCTGCCATCTCCCACTCGGCTTCCGTAGGCAACCGCTTACCAGCCCATGTGCAACAGTCCTCCGCTTGGCTCCAGTCCACGCAGTTGATCGGATGCGCCTCCCTGCCCCTTCTGCCGTAGTTGCAGACATAGTCCAATGAACCGTCTGCTGCGATGCACGCACTCTCGACCACGCACGCCTCGTATTCGGCAGCGGTCACGTCGTTCCTGTCGATCTTGAACGCTGGCACTGTAACCTGATGATACGGATACTCTTCGCTTCTGCACTCCGTATCCACTGTATAGTTGCACCCAATCCAGACCGGCCCTGCCGGTACATCGCACATCTCGCCGCCCTTCCCCGTGGGCGACGGGCCGCATTGGACGACGATGCCGGTGTCGGTGCCGCCGCCGTCAACATCGACACCCGCGTCGCCGTCTGCGTCCACGCCAACTTCCTGACCGGTGTGTTCTGCGCCCGCGTCCCCCGCGTCCGCGCCGTCTATGTCCGCAGCACCATCGACATGGACATCGCGTCCGACATCAAGGCCATCGTCGGTGGTCTCAACGTCCGAATCTCCGTCCGCGCCGATGTTGAGCACGTCGCCATCATGGCTCGAATCACGCGGCCCCCGCGCCTGTGGAGCCTGCTGGCACACTCGCCCGAGGCACATGAGACCCTCGGCGCAGTCGCTCACCTGTTCGCACTCGCCGCCTTCGACCGCCGCACTCTGCCCGCAGCCGTCGCAGCCGGAGGCGCCCGCGGACAACAGGACAACGAGGACAAATGGAACAGGCCGCATCATCGTCTGTTCATAGAACACACTCGCACACGGGGCAGAAAAACTCGTCTTCTTTGTAGCCGTTCGGGCAGTAGAGCGCACAGTCCTCAGCCGGAACGCACTCGGGGAGGCAAATCGGGGGGCAGGGGGAATTCTCCCCGTAGATGTGGACGCACCGTTCCCCATCGCCACACTCGGGGCCTTCGCATGTACCATGACAGTTGCCGTCAGGCCCCTCGAACGTACCTGGATAACACGAGTTTGGTGCATAACAACCTGCTCCGTACCGTGGTATCTCTTTAGTTCCGAGTGAAAACCGAGGGAAATGGAGTACCGAGGTGCCATGAGGACTCCATATACCGAACATGGTTCTCCGAGGAGAACGCCTGGATTTATCAACGGCTCACTGTCAGGCAATCACGCCTCCG
>JACRCP010000156.1 GCA_016218965.1 Deltaproteobacteria bacterium
CGCGGGCCAGCCTGACGGCGGGGTTGACGCGGGTGAGCCCGATGGTGGCGTTCCGGACGCGGGTCCGGTTGATACAGGGTCCGATGCGTCCAATCCGTCCGATGCGTCCCAAGACGCTGCCCCTGACACGGGCGCGCCGGACGCGGGGACAGACGGGGGAGACGCCGGCGCGGATGTGTCGGTCGAACCCGGCGCCGATGCTGGACGCGACACGGGGTTGCCTGCGGTGGACTCCGGGGGGCCGGGTGTCCCCGACGCGGCCACGGCGAGTCAGGAGCAGGAGATCATCGGCGACATGTACTCTTGTTCGTGCGCGACGGTGAGCACCGAGCCGCGACGATGAAGACCCGAGCCGCGACCGTAGTGAAATTTGGGGGACGGTGGTGCAGACTGTGCCTCCTTATGATTGCTTCGGAAGCTGATTGTTACGTCGGGGTGCATCAGCGAGCGGGCGGCCGTTCCCTCACGGTCGCGGCTCGGGACTTCGCCGTCGCGGACTTCGCCGTCCCGGTTTGACAAGTCCGCCGGTATGACGTATCGTCATACTAGGAGGTGTGCCATGGGTCGTGCGAAGATCGCAATCACTCTCGATGAAGTGACCTTGAAGGAGCTCGACCGGCTGGTGCAGCGACAGGTGTATCCGAACCGGAGCCAGGCCATCCAGGAAGCGGTCGCCCACACACTCGTGCACCTGTCGAAAGGCCGTCTCGCGAGCGAGTGTGCGAAGCTCGATCCCGTATTTGAGAAGGCCCTCGCCGAGGAGGGAATGTCCGAGGAGTTCGATCGATGGCCAGAATACTGAGGGGCGACATCCGATGGGCCGACCTCGATCCGACGCGGGGGCATGAGCAGGCGGGGCTGCGACCGGTGCTCATACTCAGCCAGGACGTGTTCAACGAGCGTTCGGGCACGGTCATTGCCGTTGCTCTGACCAGCAAACCGCAAAGCGCCGGTTTCCCTCTCACGCTCGAACTTCGCTCGCCGGGTCTTCCGAAACAGTCATGGGTGAAGATCAGCCAGATAAGGACCCTGGCCGTCGAGCGCATCGGGACACGGATTGGCCGCGCGGCAACGGAGGACCTTCTGGAGGTGGTGGAGGGTCTAAACGAGATCGTCGGACCGTGAGAAACCAGACATCGGTGCCCATTGGTCGAAGAGTCGCGGAAGGCGGAGCAGGCATGAGACCACGGTTGACCATCGTGTTTCTGTTCCCGGCGCTTCTCATCGCCTCGCCGGCTTTCGCCGTCGATCCTGGAGTCTCGCCGCAGGGCATCCCCAACAAGCCGGTCGAGGGGCCGACGCTGCTCGTGTTTGAGGTGGCGGCTGGGGATGGGGTGAGCAAGGATGTCGCCGACATGCTTACCGAGATCGTCGTTGACGAGTCTTCCAAACTGAAAAAGTTCCGCGTCGTCGGCCGGGCCGATCTTGAAAAGACGCTTTCGGCCGAACAGAAAAAGAGGCTTCAAGCATGTGCCGACGTAGAATGTGTCGCCTCCATCGTCGGCGCTGCCGGAATTGACTACTGTCTCGACGGCGTCGCGGCGCAGTTGGGAGACGGTTTCTTCGTCACCCTGACGTTGACCGATGCCCGCCGCGCGGCAGTCCTCAAGAATGGAACCAGGAAAGCCGCCAGCGAAGTGGATCTTGCCAACGTCGTCGGGGCGGTGGCGGTTGAGTTGCTGGGCTCGGCGGTCGCGAACCCACCGGTGGTGACCGGCAGAGAGGAACCGAAGCCGAAACCGGCTGAACAACCGCTCACGGCGAAACCGACGGCCGCCGCCAGGAAACCCGCCGAAACGCCAAAGCCGGCCGACCGGGGAGGCTTCCATAACAAGCCCGCAACTGTCGAGAAACCGGCCAAGCCTTCCGGGGCTGAGCTTGGGCATGGCTTGGGCCACTACGGACAGCCTTCGCTCACTGTTCGCGGATACATGAACGACGGTTTCGACGGCGGGGCGTTTGACGTGGCTTTCGGGTACCCGCCGGCGGACTGGTTCGAGCCTTCGTTGGGAGTCGGCACGGGGCAGTACCTCCTCTTGAAACCCAGGGCGGTTTTCTTCGTGTACAACTGGGCGGGCGCGCTCAAGCCCTTTGTCGTCGTCCAGAGCTCAATCAACTTCTCCAGCCCGGTCGCCGGTGCGCTGGGCGGCGGGGTCGGTCTCCAGTACGATTTCAGCCGCAACTTCGGCGTCCTCGCGGAGGTCCCGGTGGAACACTTCTTCGACACGCCCGCCGACCGCGAACCCACGGTGCTGTTGTTTTCGCTGGGCATTCAGGGTAGGCTGTAGCCGGTCAGTTTCGGAGGCCGGGGTGAGGGCAGAGAACGGACACCGCTTGCTTGCGCGCGCGGCTCGGGAGTGCGTCGTGGTGCGATTTTTGGCGGTTTCGTTTGCAGGGGGCGTTTTGTGCGCGGCGCCGGCAGCATGGGCGGAAGTGTACACGTGGACCGACGGGAACGGCGACGAGCACTTCACCGATGACCTGCGGAAAGTGCCCGAGCCGCACCGGAAGAAGTACCTCGACGAGATCGCCGCCGAGAAGCGTGCCAAGTTCGAGTCCGAGGCCAAAAAGAGGGAAGAGAGCGTCCGCCGGGCCCGCGAAGACGCTTTCAACGCCGAGATGGCCAGGAAAGCCCCCAAGAACGTGCGGCCCGGCGCGGCGGCTCCCGCTCCGGCGGCGCCCCGCGACGAAAAGGCACACAGGCCCGAGCCGGCCGTGAAACACACAGTCGGGCCGGCGGTGGAGCGGAGCGAGACGAAGACCGGCGCCGCGGCGGAGAAGCAACCGGTGACCCGGCGCCCTTACGAGGGGTGGCAGGGGAGCGCCAAGACCGACAAGCTGGCGGAAGAGGAGATCGAGGAAAGGCGCAACAAGGACCGGCGTTCGAGGGACAAGAAGCATATCGAGCGCATCCTCGATTCGCACCGGACGTCCATCAAGGCGCTCAAGGAGGAGTTCGAGAGGATCAAGGACGTGAGCTCGGTCCACGCCGACGTCGAGAAGCAGCGCCAGCGCCTGAAGGAAGAGATCAAGCGGTTCACCGAGGAGATCGAATATTGGGAGGAGATCGTCAGGATGGACTACTAGTGGACCTGTGACTGTTATCACTTGCCCCAGGTGACCAGTCGTGTATTATGGCGTCCAGCAGCGGTTTCTTAAAGTCAAGGAGGCACAAATGAGGCATGTCATAATGTTTGGCGCCGCGCTTCTGGTGGTCGCCGCGGCCGGGCCGGCGTTTGCCGGGGACGAGGTCGTCGTGAAGGTGGGCCACGGCGAGGTCAACTGGACGGGGAAGACCATCACGGTCACGGGAAGCGCCTCGCCCAACCTGAGCAAGGGCGCGGTGGTGCCCGCGCAGGTGCGCCTGGGGACCGAACGCGCGGCCGAGCTCGACGCCTATCGCAAGATCCTCGAGATCGTCAAGGGCGTCAACGTCGATTCGCAGAGCACCGTCGGCGCCTCGATGCAGGCCAGTCCCGAGGTCAAGGCGCGGGTCGAGGGGTTGATCAAAGGAATGAAACGGGTCGGGGAGCCCAAGTACTACGCGGACGGCGGCGTGGACGTTTTCGTCCAGATTACACTCGACGGGCCGGTGACCGAGGCCGTCGTGAAGCCGCCCGAGAAGAAGGCCGAGACGGCCCAGGCGCCGGCCCCGCCCAAGGAGGCCGAGAAGTGGACCGGGCTCATCGTGGACGCCCGCGGGCTCAAACTGGTCCCCGCACTTGCCCCGCGGATCGTCGACGACGCCGGGAAGGAGATATACGGTCCCGGCGGGATCGAGCCGGAAGTGCTCAAGTCCTCGGGCATGGTGGCGTACTTCCTCAACCTGGAATCGGCCAAGAAGAACGCCAAGGTCACCGACAATCCGGTGGTCGTGAAGGCGCAGAAACTCGTCGAGAACGGGAAGTGCGACCTGGTGCTTGGCAAGGACGACGCGGCGAAGGTGGCCGGGACCCCGTTTCTGAAAAAGGGCCGTGTCGTCGTGGTGGTCGACTGAGAAGGCACGAGGCGCGGGGCGTGAGGCGCAAGGCGAGGAATCCGAAAGGAGAAGGATAAATGAGGCGCAAAGCGATTGTGGCGGCGATTCTGGCGGTTGCCCTGGCGGCTTCGGGTGCGGCGTTTGCGGCCGAGGTCAAGGCCAAGGGACAGGCCGCGGTCACCAACAACGACAAGGCGATGGCGCGCGACAAGGCCACCGAGGACGCGCTCAGGCGCGCCGTCGAGCAGGCCGTGGGAACCATGGTCAGCTCGGACACAACGACCAAGGACTTCCAGCTCATCGAGGACAACATCTACGCCCACTCGAAGGGTTTCGTGCAGAAGTACGAGATCACCTCGGAGAAGGTCGAGGACGGCGTCTACATCGTCGAGATAAAGGCCGACGTGGCGACTGGCGCGATCGAAGGGAAACTGCAGGCCCTCGGGCTGCTGCTCCAGCGCAAGGGCAAGCCCCGGGTGATGTTCCTCATGTCCGAGCAGAGCGTCGGGCAGGAGACGGCCACGTCGTTCACGTCGTCGGACATCGGCGTCGTCGAGAACACGCTCATCGACGTCTTCCAGAAAAACGGCTTCACCATCGTGGATCGCCAGGCCCTCACCGGGAAGATCAAGGTCGAGGACGCCCAGAAGGTGATCGCGGCCGAGGACAGGGCCACGGTGAAGAAGATCGCCAACCTGACCGACGCGCAGGTCGTCATCTACGGCAAGGCCGTCGCCAAGGACGCGGGCGTCATCAAGGACCAGAACAACAAGGAGACCCGGATGCACTCGGGGCAGGCCAACATCTCGGTGCGCTCGCTCAACGCCGACAGCGGCGAGATCCTTGCCACCGAGACGGTCCACAAGGCGTTTCCGCACATCGACGCGACGACCGCGGGCACGCAGGCGCTCAAGCTGGCGTCCGAGGACCTCGGGACCAAGATGATCGAGAAGATCGTCGCAAAATGGAACGCCGAGCTCTCGGGCGGCGCGATGATCGCCGTCGACATCGGCGGCGTGACGGACCTCAAGCTCCTAAGCGAGCTCAAGAACTTCCTCACCTCGCAGGTGCGCGGCGTTTCGGGCGTCCAGGTCCGCAAGATGTCCAAGCCGAACGCCGCGATCGACATCGACTACAAGGGCAAGGCCCAGGACCTCGCCATGGAGCTCGACGGGAAGAAGATCGGCGGCAAGAAGGTCGAGATCAGCGACATGGCCCAGAACACCATCAAGATGAAGTTCGTGGGAGAGGGAGGCGGGAAATGAACGAATTCGGAATTCGGAATTCGGAATTCGGAATTCGGTCCATGCTTGGCGCGGCCGTCGTCGCCGTGGCGCTGATAGTCCCCGTCGCGATCCTGGCCGCGGGCGGGGGCAGCACCATAACATTCGCCGAGGGGCCGTGTTTCTCCGGGGCGGGGCCGGGCGGCCCATGGAACCCGGTCAAGAAGGGGGACGCGATCAAGGACGGCCAGTATGTCAAGACCGACGCCGCCGCCAAGGTCGAGATCACGCTTCCGGACGGGAGCGCGCTGCGGCTGGGCGACAACACGATCTTTCAGCTAGAGACGAGCAAGCCCAAAAAGGACAAAGGCGCGTCGTTCTCGGTCCTTCTGGGCAAGGCATGGGCGAAGGTCAAGACGGTTTCGGGCCAGCAGAACTTCGAGGTCAAGACCAAGACGGCCGTCGCCGGCGTCCGGGGCACGGTGTTCTCGGTCCTTGCGCAGCAGGACACCGCCACAACGGTCAAGGTGTTCGAGGGTGAGGTCGGCGTGAACAACCGTCCCGCCAAGGAAAAGGCCGTCGGGCCCGCCGAGGGCGCGGGCAAGGAAGCGGCTGCGGCCAAAAAGGGCGAGCGCGTCCAGATTGCGGGCCCGAAGGAGGTCTCCAAGAAGCAGTGGGAGGAGATGATCGCCAAGGCGATGCAAATGGTGAAGGTCGCGGCCAACGGCGAGATGTCCGAGCCTCTTGCCTTCGACCTGGAGGTCGAGAAGAAGGACGAGTGGACGGCCTGGAACCTCGAGCGCGACGCGGCGACCAAAACGCAATAGCTTTCAGCCGTCAGCCAGAAGCCATCAGCCCGAAACAACGGGCGGACGCCGCGGCGGCGTGGTGGCGGGTTGTTTCAGCGTGCGCGCTGATGGCTGAAAGCTGAAGGCTGAAGGCTTTTTTTGAGTCAAAAGACCAAGAACACGCTTATCGGCCTTGCGGCGGCGGTGATCGCCGTCGCGGTCATCTACGTGCTGCGCCCGGTCTTCATCCCGCTTTTCATCGCGTTTTTCGTCGCCTACGCCTTCAACCCCGTCATCAACCGCATCTCCAAGCAGACCCGGCGGACGCCGGCGATTGTCATACTGATACTCCTGGTGGCGGCCGCGGCGACCCTTCTGCTCATGTATCTGGTGCCGATGTTCATTGACATCGTGTTGACGTTCGTGCGCTCGGTGCCGTCTCTTCTGGGCAAGCTCCGCGAGGCGATTGCGCCGATCATCAAGGAGCGTTTCGACTTCGAGATCCCGGCGACGCTCGAGGAGGTGGCCGAGAAGGTCATGGACGGGATCGGCGGGGTCGGGGTGGGCGAGGTCAAGACCGCGGGGAACGTGTTCAAGTGGGCCTTTTCGGGGACGATGAACGTCATCTCGTTTTTCATGATGCTCGTGCTCATTCCGTTCTTTTCGTTTTACTTCATGCGCGACTACGCCCGGATCGTCGCCTGGTTCGGCGGCCAGATCCCCCCGCGGCACAAGGAGTTCGTCGCCAATCTGTTTCGCGAGATAGACGACGTGCTGTCGCATTTCATCCGCGGCCAGCTCGGGGTCTGCCTGGTCATGGGGACGCTGTACGCCGTGTCACTCAAGCTCTGGGGTGTCGAAAAGGGGATCGCCATCGGGGTGATAACCGGGATTCTCAACATCATTCCGTACGTCGGGCTCGCAACCGGGCTGGTGCTATCGCTGTCGCTGTCCCTGCTGGAGTTTCACGGGTGGGTGCCGGTCGTGGGCTGTCTCATGACGTACTCCGCGCTTCCGCTCATCGACAACTTTTTCGTCACTCCGCGCATCCTCGGGCAGAGCGTTGGGATGAACCCGGTGGTCATCATTGTCGCCCTGCTGGTTGGCGGCCAACTCCTGGGTCTGGTCGGTCTGCTCATCGCCGTCCCCGCCGCCGCGATCATCCGCGTGGTCGGCCGCATGGCGCTCGAATCGTACCGGAAGTCGGCGATCTATCAAGGGGATCGAGAACAGTAGCCAGTGGCCAGTTGCCAGTTGCCAGTGGCCGCTGTTTCGAGGGTCATTCTGGCGTCGACGGCCAGGACGCCGAGGCCCTTGGGATAGACGACGATCGGGTTGACGTCGATCCCGCTGATGCGTTCGTCCGAGGCGATGAGGCGCGAGACCTTGACGATTGCATCACACAAGGCGTCCAAGTCGCACCGCGGTCGGCCGCGGAACCCGTCGAGTACGGGAAAGCCCCCGAGCGACTGAAGCATGCCGAGCGCCGCCCTCCCGTCGACGGGCGCGGGGAGCGTGGCGACATCGCGGTAGATCTCGACGAAGACGCCGCCCAGGCCGGCGGTCACGAACGGCCCGAACGAGCGGTCGCGGCCGGCGCCGATGAACATCTCGACGCCCCCCGGCGCGGTTTCCTGAAGGATGAACCCGTGCACCTTCGCGCCGGGGACGATGTTCTCGACGCGGTCCTTCATCGCGATCGCCTTTGCGACCGCGTCCTGCGGCCCGGAGACGCCCAGCGCTACACCGCCGGCGTCGCTCTTGTGCGAAACGCCCGAGGCCTGAACCTTGAGAACCAGCGGGACGGGCATTCCCGTCGAGAGCGTACGCACCTCTTCGATGTCGTGCGCCAGGAATGTCGGGACGACCTCGATGCCCTCGGCCCGGATTGCGCCCAGCGCGTCGTACGAAACCAGGGTTTCTCCACGCGCACAGCAGGCGTCCACGATCGTCCGGGCCGCCGACGGGCCTCCGGGGCCGATCGCGGATGGCGCCGGGGGTATCCCGTTCCGGCGCAGGTGGTACCGGTATGAACGATCCAGCGCGCGTATGGCCTCCTCGGTCGTCTGGAAGATGGGGAAGTCCACCAGCTTTTTGATCTCGCTTGCCTCCTCGGCCCATGACATGAGGCAGAACGCCACGGGTTTGCCGTGTGTCTCCGACAGGCGCTTGGCGGTCAGTATAATGTCTTCGGGCACCTGCATCCCCATTGCCGGGTGGTAGGTGAAGAGCAGAACGACGCCGTCAACCGAGTCGAGCGGGAGGACCATCTTTATCATCTCGGCGTAAAAGGCGTGGTCGTAAAGGTCGCCGAGATCGAGGGGGTTTCCGAGGCTGATGACACCGGCGCGGAGGCGCCCGCGCACCTTCTCTATTACGTCGTTCGGGAGAGGCGGCAGCTCGAAGCCGAGCCGCGAACACTCGTCCGCGGCGATTATTGCGTGCCCGCCCGACCGGGACATGACCGCCATGCGACGACCCTTCATGGGCGGCAGCCTGAAGATGTTGGCCGTGTCCACGAGCTCGCGCACGGTCCCGACCCGGATGATCCCGGCCGATTTCACCGCGGCGTCGAGCACCGCGTCGTCACTCGCCAGGCTCGACGTGTGCGTCTTGGCGATTGTGCGCGCGAGGGGCGTCGTGTTGGTCTTGTGGAGGATGATGGGTTTTGAGATGGCCGCCGCCGCAGCAGCGAACTCGCGCCCGCGGTTGATGCTTTCGAGATAGAGGCAAATCACCGCCGTTCCCGGGTCGTCGCCCAGGAATTTTAGCAAATCCACCTCGTCGACATCGGCCTTGTTCCCGATGGAGGCGAACTTGCTCAACCCGATGTTCTCCCCGGCCATCTCCTGGAGATACGATATCCCCACGCCGCCGCTCTGGGCGAGGATCGAGGTGCGCCCGAACGGGAGCATCCGGACGCGCCCGAACGGGAGGCAGAGGCCGTTTTCCATGTTGATGATGCCCCAACAGTTGGGGCCGATGAACCTTGCGCCGGCCTCGCGGGCGATTGACGCGATCCGTCTCTCGAGCTCCGCGCCGCCCTCGCTGAATTCCGAGAACCCGCCGGTCCCGACCCAGAATCCCCTGGCCCCGCGGGCGATGCACTGTTCCATGAAGGCCGGCACCGTCGGGGCGGGCGTTAGGATGGCCGCGAAGTCGATGTCCGACGGGAGCGAAGCGACGTCCCGGTGGATAGGGACGCCGTGCACCTCGCCGCCGCTTCGTCCGACGGCGTAAAACTCGCCCTTGAAACCGAAGTTGATGAGGTTGAACACGATGTTCGCGGCCAGGTTTTCGGGCGCCGGGGAGGCGCCGATGACCGCCACGCGCGAGGGGCAGAAAATCCTTCTCATACTCCTACCTGTTTGGTGCCACGGACAACCGCGGGTTGTCCGTGTCCTCCGGACCCGTATCCCGCACGGACACTCGGATTCGGAGTGAACTTTGAGTCGACGAACGAGCCGCTGCCGGATGCGCCCTGGAACCGGGTCTCGGCCACAAAGATCGCCTGACACCGAGGAACAAACGGCGAAGCCCTCACGAGACCCGGTGGAAGGGCGTGTCCGGTGGCGGCGCCCGGCGGTGCCAAGTCCTCAGTCGGCGGTCCCCGGTCATTCCGGGCCCGACCAGGCGCCCGGCTGCGCGGTCTTTCTTTCGGCCGCGGTCCTCTTGCGCTTTTCGTAGGTCGAGATCTCCATCCGGATGTCGTTGTTGTACACGAAGTCGCCGGGGTTGAGTGAGAGGCACTTGTTGAACTGGGCGATGCCCTCGTCATAGAGGTCCATGTGACCGAGCTGCCGTGCGAGACGCACGCAGATGTCCTGGTCGCCCGTGTTGCCGTTCCACAACGACTCCCATGTCTTTCTCCCCCAGCCGGGGTCCTTTTGCTGCTTCACCAGGTCCGCGATCTTGCCGATGGGTATGCGCCGCGACGGGTCGCTCGCGAGCGCCTTGACGAGCACGCCAAGCGCCTTGTCGCGCTCGCCGGCCTTCCTGAACATCTCGGCGACGTTGTAGTAGGCGTCCAAAAGCTCCATCTTGACGTTGGCGCCCTCCTGCTCGAGGTGCTCGATGAGGCGCTCCCAGTCCACGGGGTCGTTGTGCGCCCCCCGGACGGCGTCTATGGCGAATTGCTTGGCGTAGCGGAGTCGGGCGTCGGAGAGGCCCGCGCGGGCATCCTTGTCGTCGGCCTTCGCCTTGAGCGCCTCCATGTACCAGCCTATGGCGCCGGTGAAGTCGCCCTTCTCCACGGCAACCTTGGCCTTGTCCATAGGGGAATCCTTGCACGCCGGCAGGAATACGAGCGCCACGACCGCCGCCGCCGCCACGAACTTGCCACTTCCAGCCATTGTCCGACCTTTCTCGGTTGAAACGGGCAGATTATCCATTCCAGTCTACTTGAATTTCACCTTCACTGCGAACTCGACGTCGGTCGGCAGCCTTTCGATCTTCTTCAGCGCATCCTGAAGGTCCGGCGGAATGCCCGCCTTCCCGGCGATGAGCTTCCCGGCCGCCTCGTAGTCGCCGTTTGCCTCAATGGTGAGGAGCAGCGCCGCGAGCTCGCTCAACCCTTCCTTCATCTTTGCGACATCGATCCCGTACTTCCCGGTCTTTGCGTCAAACGTGATCGCCCCTTTTTCGCGCAGGAAGTTGAACTGGATCATGTTCGCCTTGCCGTGGTCCTCGCCGGCGCCGAAGCGCACCGTCCGGAAGATGCTGGCGACCTGCGTGACGTACGCCTCGGTTTCCTTCTCGGGTTTCATGACGCCCTTTTTGACGAAGTACCCGATGTTGTACAGTCCGACCACGTCCGCCTTGCATTCCTCGATGGTCGAGTACCGGTCCTTGAGCGCCGCGCGCACCGGCACGTCCGTCAACTTTCCGTCCTTGAAGGTGTAGTTCACCCCAAGGGGGTGGGCGAGCTCGTGGAGGAGCGAGTGCTGGAAGAACGCGTCGAAACCGACGAAGCCGAGCTGGCCTTCGGCGATGAACAGCCTGGCGATCGGTTTCAGGATCTTTTCGAACTTGGCCTCCATCACGTTGCGGAAGATGATGGTCTTGGCGCCCTTCTCGTCGCGGACCTTTTCGTCGTTCGGGAGAGACGCGGCGATCGACTTGATCCCCGCATTTGCCTGCCCGCTGTACTGCGCCACGTCGTACACGCCGATCGGAGTCGCGGCGCCGGTCTTCTCCTTTTTCATCGCGTCGGGGATGGGAAGGTTCTTCTCGAGGTCGAGGGCGTGGCCCTTGAACGCCTCGAGCCGGGCGGTGGCCGCCTTGTCGGTCACCATGATGACGCCCTCGTAGCCCGCCTTGATTCCGAAGAGCGCGTCATCATAGGTTTCGTACGGTGCGACGACCGCGTCCAGTTCCGACCCGGCGATGTCGAGCCAGGCCTTGTCCGACTCGTAGTAGTTGTCGTCGAGGAGCGCCTTGGCGCGCAGCGCGAGGTACGTTTTGAACGACTCATTTTTCGTTTGCGAGGCGGCCTCGTCGAGGATCCGGGCTATCTGTTTCACGTCGTCGCCGTATTCGCAGTTGAACCAGACGGGGCTCAGCCAGTTCTTGGGGTCGCGCCTCAACACGGTGAAGGGGCTCTCGAGCGCTTTCTTCAGGTGGGGGTTGGCGGCGGCGAAGGCGTCGAACTCCATCCTGCCCAGATCCTCGGGGTAGAAACCGGAACCCGGCGCCTTGCGGCCGGCGGGACCGAAGAACGCGGCGTTGTCGTCGGTCCGGTCCCACATTCCGTAGTGTATCTCGAAGAGGCGCAGGAGGTCCGGTCCCGCCGGGGGGACGGCCTTCTTGACGGCCTCGTAGGCGGCAAGGCCGCCATGGGAGTTCTGCCTCCAGAATATCCTGTCAATGAACGGCCCGGTTTCGAGAAGTTTGGCGAGGGTTTTCTTTTCGCTTTCGGGAAGTTTGGTCGCGTCGAGGACCCCTTCGAACCGCGCGAACTTGTCCCCGCGCGCCTTGATCCCGGCGGGGTCGGGCTTTTCGCCGGCCGCCCCCTTGTCTTTGGTCCCCTTTTCGCGGGCCGTCGCGGCGAAGGCAACCGCCAGAATAAGCAAGGCCAAAAAGACCCCTGACATCATGGATTTCATAGACTCCTCCCCGGACGTTTTTTTGCGCGCTCGGGCCGGCGCAAATATATAGACGCCGTCCGGTGATGTCAAAGCGTAAAAAGTTGTGCTAGTATGCTGGATGTTGACGGGATTCCGGAGGCGTTTGCCGGCGCATCGCCGGTATTCAACCATGCGCAAGGAGGAGACGATGAGAGGACTCAGGATTGTGGCGTTGTTGTTTGCGATTGTAGCGGCCGCGGCCATCGGGTCCGCCGCCGCGTGCGGGAGCTCGGATGACACCGCGGGCGACGGTGGGGGAGGTGGCGAGGACGGCGGCGGAGGGGGTGAGGACGGCGGAGGAGGGGGCGAGGACGGCGGCGGAGGGAACCCCGTACCCGCGTCGGAGATGTGCAACAAGGTGACGGACTGGTTCTGCGGCATGTTGGTCAAATGCTTCCCCGGCATGCAGGCCGGCGATTGCGGCAAGCTCCTGCTCCTGGAATGCGCCGACTTCACGATTGACCCGGCGAAGGTGGACTATGACGAGGTCAAGGCCGGCGAGTGCTTTGTCAAGATGAACGAACTCGCGTGCGAGGGGAACCCCGACGAGATCCCGATCTGCAAGGAAGCCATCATCGGGAAGGTGGCGGCCGACGGCGAGTGCTCCACCGATTTCGACTGCGTCGAGGGCCTTATGTGCGACTATGAAGACGTCAACTCGTGCGGCAAGTGCGTGGCGGAGGTCGCGGAGAACGGGGACTGCTCGGACGCCCCCTGCGAAACCGGCCTGTACTGCGACGAATCCGACAAGTGCGTGCCGATGCCCGGGCTGGGCGATGCGTGCGACACGGGCGACGGCGCGGTCCCGTGCGTTGAGCAGGGGCTCTTCGGCGGCTTGTGGTGCAAGCCGGACTCCGAGGGCGCCACGACGGGGGAGTGTACCAAAAAGGGCGCCGAAGGGGATTCGTGCGAAAGCGATGAAGAATGCGCCATCTTCTACCTGTGCGACGGCGGGACGTGCGCGCTCAAACCCCGCACCGGCGAGGCCTGCTCGTTTGAAAAGGTCGAGGGCGAGTTCTCGCAGGGGCAGTACATGAACTGCCTGTATCTGGGCTTCCTGGGCGGCGAGTACTGCAAGGAAGGCGCCACCGAAGGGGAGGGGACGTGCGAACCGCTTCCGGGGAAGGACGGGGATTGCGGCGGGACCGACAACCCGTTCCTGTGCGCGCCGGACCTCTGGTGCAGCGACATGGCGCAGGGCGGGACGTGCCAGGACAAGGGCGCCGAAGACGACCCGTGCAACCCGGATTTCGACGGCATGGATTGCATGTCGGGCGTGTGCAAGGGCGACGGGGCGACCGGCGTCTGCGAAGGGACAGAGTGCCGGTAGGGGAGAGACGCAGGCGCCGAAGGCGCCAAGTCCTCCCGTGCGACGAAAGGTAGGGTCGGCCGGAGCGCCGTGACAACGGTGCGGAGTCCGACCGTGTGCAGGCATGCCCCTCGCGGCGACCGCGGGGGGCTTTTTCATGGTCATAGTGGGGTCGTCGCGAGCTCGGGTACACGCGCCGGTTATGCCGGGACAATTCCAGCCGGCGTGGTGAACTTTGCCTCGACGTTGCCGTATTTCCTCGTGTACCCCCCGCCCGCGTCGTGGCACACGACCAGGTTGGGGCCTTCGGGGTACCGGCCCCTGAACGAAATGAGATTCCGCGGGTCGAACTGATCTCCCTTCCATTTGCACTCGATTGCGGTCGGCGGCGCGCCGCGCCCGGCGAGCACGAAGTCCACTTCGTGGCCGCGTTTGTCGCGCCAGTAGAGGATACGGCGCAGGTTCTGTCTCGCGAGCATCTCGTTGAGCACGAAGTGCTCCCATAGAATCCCCCGGTCCTCGTTCCGGAGGGTTTCCCATCCCTTGAAGTAGCACACGAACCCGGTGTCGAACGCGTACACCTTGGGCGCGGACACGATCTCCGATGACTTTCTCGTACTGTATGGCTTCACGACGTTGGCGACGAGCGTGGCCTCCAGCACCGAAAGATAACTTGCGATGGTCGACCTGCCCACCTCGCACGGCGCCGCGTAGGAATTCGCTTCGAAAATCCCCCCGCTGTTGCCGAAAAGGAGCTCCATGAACTTGAGAAACGACGTCCTTTTTTCAACCTTGAACAGGTCGAGGACGTCCCTTGCCCAGTACGCATCGAGCCACTCGGCCGCCTCCATTTCGGGGAATCCTTCGGCCAGAAAAAACGGCGGCAGGCCTCCGTTGAGGAGACGATGGTCGAGCGCGGTCCGCCCGAAATCCGACATGTCGTCGGAGTTGATCGGCGTCAGGTGAAGCTCGAATTTCCGGCCGGCGAGCGTGTCTTTGAACTTGCGGGTGGCGGCAATCGAGGAGGAGCCGGTGGCGATAACCTTCACCTCCGGATGGTAGTCGGCCGCCAGCTTGAGAAGCTCCGCCGGGTCATCCAGCTTGTGGATCTCGTCAAGGACTATCCGCCGTGGACCGAGGCCTTCCAGGAATGACTCCGGGTCACTGAGCATCATCCGTGTCCGCGGTCGTTCACAGTCAAAGTACTCGGCATCCTTGATGCTGTGACAGAGAAACGTCTTGCCCGATCTCCTGACGCCGGAGATCCAGAGGACGGATCGCCGCGTGAGCAGATCTTCTATGGCGGCAAGCCAGTATCGGCGCGTAACCATATGCCGGCAATCTAGCA
>JACRCP010000158.1 GCA_016218965.1 Deltaproteobacteria bacterium
AATCAGGCTCAACGGCCGGGTGAACGGTGGCCGGAGCGTTCCTTCAGAGAGACGCCGACCCGGCGCCTTGGGGTAATCTTTTCCCCACAGGCGTCCAACTCCTCCACCTATTACCAGTTTTCAACAGCGCGAAAGGCTCAGTTTTCTGGCCGCTCATTCGCGTTCGGCAGCGCCGCCGCAGTCCAGAGTTTCACTGGCTACTCGGGCGCGAGCAGGTTTCGGTGGTCGAGCCGTCCGGCGTGCCGCCGTCCGGCCCTTCCGCGGCCTGGCACGGCTGGGCCTCGGTGATCTCGACGGAAGATTCGTGGGGGGCCGTCGGTGCGGCGGGCGATCGGCGGTCAGGCGAACTTGCCGGACCAGAGGGCTTCGAGAAAATTGCGCCATGGCATGACCCGGATCCCGTCGACAAGCAACGGGCGGGGGACGAGGCTTGCCACGACGTAGTTTTTCAGCAGGGTTTCTTCCTTTAGAGCGCGGAGGCCGGCGAGGTCGCGGGCGTCGATGTTCTCCTTGGCCTTGACCTCGATCGCGGTCTCGTCATTCAGGATGAAGTCGACCTCCATGTTCGAGGTCGACCGCCAGTGACAGATCGACCCGCGGCAGGAATAGTCGATCCATGATTTCAGCTCGTGAAAGATGTATGTCTCAAATGCGGTGCCGACGGCCGGGGAACGGGCCTTGAGCCTGCCCTCGTTCCGCAGGTGCCTCACCACGCCCACATCAAAAAAGTAGAACTTGTCGGTGCCGATCGGCTTGCGCTTCTTGGTCTTCCCCCATGCCGGGACCGGGTGCGCGAGAGAAGTGTCGAAAAGGATCTGGAAGTATTCCTGCACGGTGGTCCTCGCAACCTGCGCGTCGTTGGCGACGTTGGTGTAGTTCACAAGGGTCCCGTTGCAAAGGGCCGCCACGTCCAGAAAGCGGCTGAATGCCGGGAGGCTGCGCGTGGCGCCCTCGGCCGCGATCTCCTCGCGGAGATAGGTCCCGACGTACGCCGCCAGGTCGGTCTCGGGGTCGTCCGAGAAGTGGACCGAAGGAATGGTGCCGCGGTCCAGCGCGCGGAGCAGATCGAGACCGGGGACCTCCCGATACACAAATGGGTGCAGCGTGAGCTGGCGGGCCCTCCCGCCCAGCAGGTTCACCCCGCCGCGCCGGAGCTTCCTTGCGCTCGATCCCGTGAGAAGGAAACGGACACCATGCTCCTCTATTAGGAGGTGCACCTCATCGAGGAGTTGAGGGAGCTTCTGGATCTCGTCAATCACGACGAGCGACCCCCGGGCGGGGTTCTCGTCGCGGATGAGCGACGGTCGGCGGCTCAGGGCGTGGAATACGTCGCTGTCGAGAAGGTTGTAGACCCGTGAATCGGGCATGGTGTGTCTGACGAGGGTGGACTTGCCGGTCTGCCGCGGGCCGAACAGAAAGCAGGACCGTGCCCTTGTCTTGGCCGATAGATCGAGCAACCTGTTGACGTACTCCACCGCCGCCTCCTGCCGGACAACCCGGCATTTATTATGATAAATGCCGGGAGAGTTGTCAAGCACGTTTTGCGGGGCGGGATCGTCACCGTTGTCGTAGTCTATTGCCCGCAGATGCGGGCGCAGGTTTCGGTTGTGGACCCGTCCGGCGTCCCGCCGTCGGTCGGGCCCGCGCCGTCGCACGGCTGGGTCTCGGTGAACTCGAAGCAGAACTCGCGCGGTTCGTCGGAAAAGTACGCGATCTCGCGGTCGCCGTTCCAGGCCCAGACCACGAAGAAGTAGTGCTTCATCTGAAACGTCCCGTCCTCCTTCTGGTAGCAGCGGTTCGCGACGATCTGCTCGACTATCGGCCGGCAGTTCTTCAGCTTTCCGCACGACGAGTCGGCGGCCGGGACCCCGTTGTCAAGCGAGGTGCCGTCGGTGAAATGGAGCGTGCCGTTGCGCGGGTCGGCCCCGTCGGTGCTCATCTGTGAATGCCAGACCCAGACCGCCCCCTCGCCGAAGTTGACGATCTTTCCTTCCTTGACGTCCGGGCGCCGATCGAAGATGGCGGCAAAGACCCGCTCCTCGTCCACCCCGGGCTCTGAAACGGTCTTCGCGTCCTCGGTCCTGCCGAATTGGAATGCCTCGCCCTGCCCCCAGGTGTCCATCTGGACTCTCTTGCACGACTCGGCCGGCGGGTTGCTCACGAGGAGCGTCTCGGCCTCGGCGAAGAAGGTGCTTTCCTGCGTGTCATCGCCGAACAGGCCGCAACCGGCGATTGCGATCGTCACGACGACGGATAACCCTGAAATCGATCTTTGCATTGCCGGCCTCCCGGATTGAACGCCCCGCGGCGTCAAGCCGCCGCGAAAACAAGGCGGTGTCGAGCCACCGCACTCCAAGACTCAAAACTCGTAAGATATTCCCGCCTCCATGATGAACCCGTCGGTATTGAGGTTCATCGCCCTGTCCTCGGGTGCGCCGTTGATATTGAATGTCTTGTCCGTGAACGCGTATGTCGGGATGATGTTGTAGGCCATCTCGAAGTAGCCGGTGAAGGCCGAGCGCGGGTAAAAGAGCACGCCTATGGTGGGCTTCACGAAGAGGTCGGCCGAACCGTCCCCGACGCTCGGCGAGCCGCCGCGGTCGGTGACGTACTGCGCCGCGAGCCCGATGTCGAGGCCGCCGTACGGCCAGAAGTACTTGACCTTGGACATCTTCTGCGCGGGGTTGAAAAGCGCCTTGATTCCGAAACGCATCTGGTGGATCGAGAGCGTGGTCGACCGGTCCGGTTCGACCAGGCTAGAGAGGTCCTCGAGCACCGCCTCGCCGGTCATCCCCGTGTAGTAGAAGTCCGGTCCAAGAAGGCCGTAGTCGGCGACCTTGAAGAGCAGCGCCGTCCCGGCCTGCCAGCCGCCGACGCCTATCCCGTCGCCGGGGCTCGCGTACCAACCGGCACCGAGCTTGAGTTGGACCTTGATATCGGAGTCACCCTTGTCCGCGGCGGCCGGGAACGCGACGGCGGAGATTGCCGCGACCGTCAGGATCAGAAGGCATAAACAGCGCAGATGGCTCATTGCCGGCTCCTTGCCCGAATAGTTGGCGGCGAGTATAGAACATTGGGGCCCGATCGCAAATTATTGTGCTCTGCGGGCGTCTTGGTCGCAAGCCGCGTACCAAATCGACAAAAAAGTCTTGACATCGCGGGGCGCTGCCTATATAAACCTGCGCTCGCTCCGGGCCTTTTCCTTTCGGCACAGGGGAAAAGGAGGGGCGTCACGCTGGCGTAGCTCAGCTGGTAGAGCGGCTGACTTGTAATCAGCAGGTCACGGGTTCAAATCCCATCGCCAGCTCCAGTTGAGTCCAGACGGGTAGTCCATACGAGACGATCTCGTGAGCGGTGGAAAGGCAGGGACGTCGCGAGCAAAGCGTCCCCGGTTTGTGGGAGAGGTTCCCGAGTGGCCAAAGGGGACGGGCTGTAAACCCGTTGGCGCTGCCTACAGTGGTTCGAATCCACTCCTCTCCACCATTGAGGAGGGCGAACGAAGGCGGACCTGCTCCGCCGGAGAGAGCGGGGGGTCCGGGGGGGACGTTGAGCGCAGCGTCCCCCGGAAACAACATTCGGAGTTTTGCAGGCGGGAATAGCTCAGTTGGCCAGAGCAGAAGCCTTCCAAGCTTCGGGTCGCGGGTTCGAATCCCGTTTCCCGCTCCAAAAAGGAGGACGAGCGAAGGCGGACTTGCTCCGCCGGAGCGAGTTGGGGGGATCGGGGGGGACGTTGAGCGCAGCGTCCCCCGAAAAAAGGCCCACGTAGCTCAGGCGGCAGAGCACGTCCTTGGTAAGGACGGGGTCACCAGTTCAATTCTGGTCGTGGGCTCCAAAAGTTGTCAAAGGAGGGTGCCATGGCGAAAGAAAAGTTTATCAGGAACAAGACGCACGTGAACATCGGGACAATCGGGCACGTGGACCACGGGAAGACGACGCTCACGTCGGCTATTACGAAGATACTTGCGGTGAAGGGGCTGGCGAAGGCGAAGAACTTCGACGAGATC
>JACRCP010000163.1 GCA_016218965.1 Deltaproteobacteria bacterium
ACGCGGGCAGGCATCGCCTGACAGGCCAGCCTTGAAGCCGTACTGGAGAAAATCCGCCGTACGGAATTTTAGGGAGGACGATGGAAACGTCGGCATCATTCGAAGCCCGGTCCGCGCCATCGTCCTACCCGACCACTTGGCTGGTCGTGCGGCGGGTTGTCGGTGAAACCCGGGGGAGGGCGGGGCGGCGGGCCGTCCAAGGCGGCATCCGCCGCGGCCGCTTCGGGACGATCGCGGTTCTGTCGGCTCGTCGCGGGTTCTGCATCCGGTCAAATCGTGAGTATCTCCACAGGCAGCGCCGGGCAACGGCCGATCCGAATATCGCCGGTCAGAAAGACGTCGGCTGCCTCGAGCAATGCGGTTGCGACGTGCAGCGCGTCCGGGGTTTTCAATCCGTGGCGAGCGCGCAACTCAGTGGCGCGTTCGATGACCTCGGCCGACAGATCGACGACGACGAGGCGCTTTGCCGAGAAGAACGCCTCGTAGTCAGCCAGGAGTTTTTCGTTGGCCTCGCGGAGCGGTTTCGTCCGACACTCGAGTCGTGCGAGTCGCGAAGTGATCAATACAGCGTTCGGTTCGTTGCCGTGCTTCATCAAACGCGCAACCACGGTTTCGTGGAAAGGAGTCGATGACTCAACAAGGTAAATGATGCTCGAACTGTCGAGATACAGCCGGCTCACTCGTCGGCCCATTCGGATCGGTCGTCCGCGATCTGACGGTCGATGTCCTCTTTGGTCCTGCCCCCCGGAGGCATCGAGGCGATGAGGTCGAAGACGTCACGATGGTTTGAGCTTGAGCCGGCGCTGGGACGAAGAACTACTTCGACGGGCCCGTCCAGTTCATCGACAGGTTCGTCGAGTTCGACTCGGCGAGGACCGGACATCTTCCCGCGGACCACGACTGCTTTCTCCATGCGGTTCACCTCAGCTTCCGATTGCAGGATACAGCCGTGTAACGATCGGAGTCAACTCGGGCCGGAGGGTCCCTGGAATTCGCGGGTGTAGAAGCGCCAGGGTCAGAGATCGACGAGTTCCAGCCCTTCCATCTCCTTGAAATGGTCGTCTGCGGCCGCAAGCGGCAGCGAACGGCTCATGGCGCAGGCGGCTTCATCGATTTTCTCGCAGTCTTCGATTGCCTTCTCCATCTCGGACACATCGTCCTGAGCAAAAGCTCCAGCCCAGTTGTCCCACGCAAATTTCGTCCGACGCACATCCGTGGAGGGCGGCTTTGACTCGAGCGATCTGGCGAACTTGACCAAGAGTCTTCGTTCCTTTCCGCCGCACTCCAAGACGGGGACCGATCCCGTGTCTACCCCTTCAGCACCGCCAGCGGTCTCATGCGGGCGACCTTGCGGGCGAGCCCCGCACCCGTTACCGTTTCTATCACCGCGTCTATGTCTTTGTATGCCGCCGGCGCCTCCTCTCGCGCGTCGCGCCACGACTCGGCCACCAGCAGAATCCCTTCCATGCTCCGCCTGAAGTCGTCGTCGCCTATCGCACCGCCCCGGCCCGCCCGGCGGCCGCGCGGTTTGCCGGCCGCCGCGGTGCGGCTCATTACCCGTCCGGCGCCGTGGTTGACCGAGCACAGGGTTTCGTCGTTGCGCGGTTCGCCGACCAGGAGATAGCTCGAAGTCCCCATGGAGCCGGGGATGAGCACCGGCTGGCCGGTATGTTCGAACGGCGTCCCCCGCATGCGTTCACCGGCGAATGCGCGCGTCGCCCCCTTCCGGTGCACGACCAGGGTGCGCCCGCCGTGCGACTCGATCTTGGCCATGTTGTGCGTGACGTCGTAGACGGTGTGCGCGGCGGCGCCGGTGACGTTGCGGAGCGCGCGGCGGACGATCAGAGCCATGACATGCCGGTTGACGTACGCAAAATTCGCGGCGGCGCGCATCGCGCCCAGAAACGCCAGCCCTTCGGGACCGTCGATCGGCAGCCAGGCGAGGTCGCGGTTCGGGTGTTCGAGCCCCCGCTCGTTGTCGTATCCGGCGGCCAGCTTCATGAAGTGGCCGGCGATCTCGTGACCCAGCCCGCGCGACCCCGAGTGCAGCATGATCACGGCCTGACCCGCGCGAACCCCCCACGCGGCGGCCAACGTGTCGTCATACACCTCCGATACGCGCTGGATCTCGACGAAGTGGTTTCCGCCGCCGAGCGTGCCGAACTGGTCCCGCCCGCGCTCGGCCGCGCGCGCCGGCATGTCCTCCGGGGCGCCGTCCAGGGATCCCCGGTCCTCGACGCGCTCGAGGATCCGGCGCTCGATGTCAATGTCCAGGCCGTCGGCCAGGGCGGGATGGTCGCGCCCGAAGCGCCGTTCCGAGGCGACCTCGAGGAACCCTTCGATCCCGCGCGAGAGGATGCGGCGGAGGTCATCGCCGCGAAACGAGACGTTCCGCTTTCCTTCCCCCAGCGGGATGCCGGCGTGGATCTCCCGCGCCAGGGTCTCAAGCGGGATCTCGCCGGCGGAAAGCGGCGTCGTCAAGAGGCGCATCCCGCAGTTGATGTCGTACCCCACGGCGGCGGGGATCACGGCATCCTCCATCGCAACGACCGCGCCTATGGGGACGCCGTAGCCGACATGGATGTCCGGAGTCGCCAGGGCGGCGGCCACGCCCGGGAGCGACGCGGCTTTGGCGAGCTGTGCCGCGGCCTCGGCTTCGATCTGGATTCGATCGGAGGCGTAGATGCGCGCCGGCACGCGCATCGGCGGCGCCTTGTCGATCACGACCAGATGTGGTCCGACGCGCCGCATCATCGGGGCGGATTCCCGATCCGGGCGAAGGACTCTCCCATCAGAACATGGCGTCCGGCGACGCCGGGGAGCGGGACGATTCCGGCGTTCTCCCACACGACCACCACCGTAGACCCGAAATGGAAGGTCCCCAGGGGGTCGCCTTTCGCGACGGGCACGGGCGGGTCGAGTTCGACCGTGTTCTCGATGGACCCGCGGCACGCCTCGACGCCTGCATAGGCGAGGGAGATGTTCCCCACGCCCATGGCGGCGACCTTGGCGACCGCCATCCTTCCCAGAGGCGTTTCCATGAATGTGATGACGCGCTCGTTTTGGGCGAACGTGCAGCCGAACTCGTCCTGCGCCGCCGGAAAGACCGGGTAGAAATCGCCGGGGATGTGGGAATACGCCGTGACGTTTCCTTCGCAGGGGGAGTGGATCCAGTGGTAGTCGCGGGGGTGGAGGTAGTGGACCGAAAACCCGCCCCCCAAGAGGTGATCCGCCTGCGTGTATCCCACGAGGTCCACGATGCCTAGCGTCCGGCCCTTTACCATGACGGCCGTGCCTTCGTGGACTCGCCCGCAGTCCGACAGGACGCCGTCGACGGGGGAGATGAGGCCTCCGGGATCGGCGTCAACCGGGCGCGCGCCGTCCTTGAGCTTTCGGACGAAGAACTCGGAAAGCGAGCCGTAGTCCGACACGTCCCGATCGGCCTCGGCCGTATCGACCCCGAACGCCCATATGAACGGCCGCACGGCAATGCGCGACACGCGCGATCGAGCAAACCTGCCCACGCAGGTCCCGAACAATCCCCGGGGCATGCGGCGGGCGGCTCTGGCGGCAAGCGTCGAGAGCACCTAGAATCCTTTTGCCGGAGGGTAGAGGCACTCTCGAAGGACCCGGGCCTTTGCCGCCTCGGCCTCGACCGCCTGGATCTTCGCCCGGAGGTCGTCCGCGCGTTTCTTGAGGGCGTCCTGTTCGCCCCTGGCCTTGGCGTACTCCTTTGCGGTGACGTCCTGGAATTCCTTTACCTTCTCCTTTGGCGTGTCCACAGGCAGGGAAAAGTCGTACCCGTCCCCGGCCCGTTTGACGCCGTACTTCGTCTCGACTCCCGCGGTCTTCTGAGAAACCTCCTGAATCTTTTTTTCGAGTGCGCCGATTTCGTTTTGCATCTCGACAATCCTCTCGCGCCAGACAGGGTCGCAGCGCGTCACCGATCCGCCCGACGACACCGAAGCGGACATGCCGGCCGCCCTCGGCACCGCCGGGGCCGTTCCCGCGTCGGGGATCGGGACGGCGTGTTTTTTCTCCAGGCCGCGCGCCGCCTGCGACGCCAGGCGTTCCTGGCACACCCTGATCCTTTCGCGGGAGTGATCTGCCTGGTGTCCCCACCCGATGGCCCTTTCGTAATGGACCACTGCCCCGGCGCAGTCGCCGGCGCCGAACGCCTGTTCCGCGGCGGCGAATACCTCGGCAGGGTCCTCCTTCTGAGCACACCCGACCACAACAGGCATGAGGCAGAAGGCAACAGGCACAAGCGAGAGCCAGGGCACGAGGCGTGAGGCGCGAGGCAAGAGTGACCGGAACCGGGTCACTACAAACGTCAATTCGGGTTCAGGGTCTCGAAGTTGTCGCAGCATGGCTCTCCCCGTTTCTCTCATGTGCCTCTCCCCGCCTCGTGCCTCGTGCCTCCTGCCTCGTCAGTTGTGCAGCAGCGCCTCCAGCGCCTCGCGCGAGGTGTATTTTGCCAAAAACCCCAGTTCCCGCTCGGCCTTCGCGCCGTCGGCCACCCACGGGTATGAAACGAAATCCAGCACGTACGAAGGCGCGCCCTTCACCATCCGCGCGAGCCCCAGCAGATCCACGACGCCGTGCGCGAGGGCGCGCGGCATGTAGATGGCCCTCTTCCGAAGTATGTGGGCCGCCTCGGAGTACCGGACGGTGCCGCGCCCGATGATGTTGTATGCGCCGTTCCTTTCGCGCGAGAGGGCAAGCTGTATGGCGCGGGCCAGATCGTCCACGTGAATGAACTGGAGGGGCGGGTCGGCGCCGTCGGGCATCGGGAGGACCGGCATGTTGCGCAGGAAGTCCAGGAGAAACGAGCGCGTCCGGCGGCCGTAGACAATGCAGGGCCTGAGGACCGTCACCCCGGCGCCATTGGCCATCGCCTCGGCCGCGAGGCGCTCGACCGCCGTCTGGTCGCGGACGTACGGGAAGCCCGGGTGACCCCGGAGCGGCCTGTCCTCGGTGATGAACGGCGGGTTGTCGGCGTTTGCGCCGTAGACGGCGGTGCTGCTCATCACGATGACCCGTTTCGCACCCGCCCGGGCGGCGGCGGCCAGCACGTTCCGGGTCCCCTCGACGTTGAACTCGTGCATGAGCCGGGCATTCACGCCGGGGTTCAAGATGAAGGCCAGATGGACGACGGCCTCGCATTTCTCCCGGGCAAGCACCTCGCCCAGGTATTCCTGCCTGACGTCGAGGTTGAAAAATTTTAGATTTGGCGGTGAATACAGGGGCGTGCTCATGTCCACGCCTACGACCGAACGCGGTCCTTCCTTTCCGATGTGCCGGAGGAGGTGCTGGCCGACGTAGCCGCTGACGCCGGTTATCGCGATGGGTCTTTCGCGCCGTTTTGCCAAATCCCGCTCCAGGTGACCGCCGCCGGTCTATTTTTTCACGAGACCCGCGAGCGCGGCCATGGCCTTCTCGCGCAGATCCGGAAACCGCAGCGCCACCATCCTGTACACGTGCTCCGCCTCGCCCGCGTTGCCCTCGGCGGCGTAACATTCGGCATTTCGAAGATGAGCCTCGCCCAGCCGCGGGTCTTGCGGCGAGTCCTGTGCCAGCGCGGCCAGGTGCAGCATGACCTCACCGCAGCGTTTCTGCCGCGCGTACGCCGAGATCAGCCGGTAGCGCGCCTCGTTGCCACGTGCCGTCCCGCGTCCCGCGATGGTCGCCTTCCTGAGGCGCTCGACGGCGCACGCGAGATCACCCGCGTCAAGGCACTTGACGCCTGCGTGAAGTTCCATCTCCGGGTCGGCGCCTGCCTCGGTGTCCGGCCCGGCGGCAAGCTCCTCGGCGAGCCGGGCCAGGACCATTTCGACCTTCTCATCGCCGGACGCCGGCTGTTCCTTCGCCGCCGTTTCCGGGGGCACGTTCCAGAAATGTTTGTCGAGGAGACCGTGGGCGGTGTCCCGGGCCTTCATGGCGACCATCGCGCCCACGAGGAGGACCGCGAGGATTCCGGCGAACAAGATGGGGTTGAGCGATGCGATAGTCCGTCCGGGACGGTCAGCGCTCCGCGGCGCGGCGGCCCGCGATGACCGCCGAACCTTGAGGTGCTCGCGGCAGGCTTCGCACGAAGCCATATGCCCGATGAAGGCGTTGTTCCGCTCGTCGCTGATGTCGCCCGACAGGAACCCCTCGACGTCGTTTTGGTACTCCTCGCAACCCACGCACCGATCATATCCGTCGCGCGCCGAGTTGTCCACCCGGAGCACGGGGGCCGGAGCGCGGGGGCTTTGCTCTTGCATTCTGACAACCGCTCCGGGTGATGCTATATAGGACCGCATGTCGCGTCCGCGTTTTGTCTTTCGTTTTGAGCCGGCGAACAGGTTTTCGCTTGCGGCGCTGTTTGGGTCGCTGGAGGTCGACGGGATACGCGGGCGGGTGGATCTCGTCGTGGCGCCGTCCCAGAAGGCCTCGGTCAAGGCTCTTGGCGCGGGCGGGCAGGCGTTCCTTTTTCACTCGCTAACTTCTCCCGAGGCGTGGCGCTTCGGGCAGGAGCTTGCGCGCGTCCGGGAGATCGTGGCACGGCCGTTTCTGGCGGTGGCGGGGGGACCGCACGTCACGGGGGATACCGCGAGTGTTTTCGATCTCGGCTACGACGTTGCGTTTGCCGGCCGGGCCGAGCGGTCGTTTGCGCGTTTCGCACGCGAGGTCCTGGGCGGCGTCGTCCCACCCGCTGGAAGTGTGATCCCCGAGGTGCCCGACCCCGCGTGGGAGGAGACGCTTTTCGTCTCGTCCGTTTCGGGCTTCTTTCCGGTGCTCGAGATCCAGCGCGGGTGCAACGTGAAGTGCTCGTTTTGCCAGGCAGGAAGGCAGAGCGGCGAGAGCGCGCGGTTCAAGTCGCTTGACGCGGTCCGGGAGTTCTTGCGCCGCCTGTACGCCCGCGGGCTGACCCGGGCGTATTTCCTGACGCCGAGCGCATTTGACTACCGCCCCGCCGGCTGCGCGGATTCGCTTGCCGGCGTCGAGGCGCTGCTTGCGATTTGCCGCGAGGAGAAGATGAGATTCGTGGAATACGGGATTTTCCCAAGCGAAATCCGGCCCGCAAAAGAAACGGCGCCGTTCTTCGCGACCGTGAAGGCGCTGGCGTCCAACCGGCGCACGGTAATCGGCGCGCAGTCGTTTTCACCGCGGATCCTCCGGCTCGCCCGCCGCGGGCACGGCGTGGGCGAGATCGTTTCGACCGTCAAGGCGGCCTCGGACGCGGGGTTCCGGCCGTACGTCGACGTCATGTTCGGCCTCCCCGGCGAGACCGCGGAGGATCGGCGCATGACGTGCGATGCGCTCGAGGCGCTCTTTTTCTCGGACGGGGCCCGGATGCAGCTTCACCACTACGTCCCCCTCGCCGGGACCCCCTGGTACCATGAGGATCCGGAGCCGCTCGACGACGCGGCCATCCGCCGGATCGTCAGGATGGAAAAAGCCGGAATGACGCGCGGCTGGTGGCGCGAGGGGCCGGCGCTGGCGCGGGCAGTGGCGCTTGTCCGTGGCGCCCTGAAAAGGTAGTATCCGGCGCATGAACGAGCGACAAAGTCCGCCGGCGCGCATTCGGCAGCTTCCCGAGAAACTCGTCCTCAAGATGGCGGCGGGCGAGGTCGTCGAGCGGCCGGCGTCGGTGGTCAAGGAGCTTTGCGAGAACTCGGTTGACGCCGGGGCGCGGCGCGTGGACGTCCGGGTCGAAAAGGCCGGGGTCGAGATCATCTCGGTCGTGGACGACGGGTGCGGCATAGAGCCCTCGGACCTGCGGCTCGCGGTCGGTAGGCACGCCACAAGCAAGATCGGGAGTGAGGGCGATCTCCATTCGGTCGGGACGCTGGGCTTTAGGGGCGAGGCGCTCGCGAGTGTCGCGGCCGTGTCGCGGCTCGAGATCGTCACGCGCGTGGGCGGCCGTCCGATGGGCGCGCGCATCGTGGTCGAGGGGAGCGAGGTGACGGACGAAGGAGACGCGGGCGCACCCGTGGGGACGCAGATCACGGTGCGCGACCTTTTTTTCAACACCCCCGTCCGGCGGAAGTTCCTGCGAAGCCCGCAGACCGAGCTTTCGCACGTCATAGACGCAGTCGCGCGCGTGGCGCTCGGGTTCCCCGGGGTCCACTTCACCCTGAATTCCAACGGCAAGGTCACCCTCGACTGTCCCCCCACGGACGATCCCGCCGAACGCGCGGTCCAGGTCCTTGGCGACGAGGCCCGCGGCCGGCTGTTCACGATCCGTGGCGGCGAGTCGGGCATGGCCGTCCTGGCGATCTGTTCGGACCCGGGCGCAAGCCGCGGCTCCATGTCGTCAATCTACGTGCTCGTAAACGGCCGCCACGTGCTCGACAAGGGGCTCCGCCGCGTCACGACGGACGCGTTCCGCAACGTCCTTCCTGCCGGGAGGTATCCGCTCGCGGTCATCGGTCTCGAAGTCCCGCGCATCGACGTTGACGTGAACGTGCATCCCCAGAAGAGTGAGGTCCGGTTCGCGGCGCCCGGGAGGGTGTACGGGTTTGTCTCGAAAGCCTTGGCCGACGCGATCGCCAGGGCGCCGTGGCTTGAGGCGAAGGGCGGTCGGGTTTGTCCTTCACCTCTTGCGCCCCGCCCGTCATGGGCGCCCAAAGACTACGCGGTCGAGCGCGGCGACGCCATGCCCACTGCCGCGCCCACGCCTTCATACTGGCCCTCCTTCGCCAAGGCTACGGAGGGCAGGCCCTCCTTCGCCGGCCTGCCGTTTTCGCCGGATGACGTTCCCAAAGGTTTCTTTTCGTCACGGGTATTCCGCGGGCAGGTTTTCGAGATGTACCTTGTTTTCGAGGGGCCGGACGATGTCGTTTTCGTGGACCAGCACGCGGCGCACGAACGCATCGCGTTCCAAAAGATCATCGAAGCCCACGAGGGCAAGCGCCGCGTTTCGCAGATGCTCTTGGTGCCCCACAAGGCCGAGCTGTCGCCGCGGCACGCGGCCCTTGTCGGGCGCCACCTCGATTCGCTCAACCGGATGGGGATCGTCGTCGAGCCGTTCGGGCCGAATGCGTTTCTGGTCCGGGGGCTCCCGCAGGTTCTGTCGGGGGCCGACCCGAAGGCGGTGCTCGCCGACGTTGTCGACGAGATCGAAAGCGTCGGCAAAGAGTCGGCCGTAAGCGACATCGTGGCCCGTGTGGCCTCGCGCGTGGCGTGCCACGCCGTTGTCCGCGGCCGCCACAAGCTCTCGGCGCCGGAGGCCGAGTCGCTCGCCCGCCAGCTCGACGCGTGCAACTTCGGAACCGCCTGCCCCCACGGCCGGCCGGTGTACTTTTTGCTTCCGAGGGGCGAGGTGGAGAAGCGGTTCTGGAGAAAATGACACCGAAGATCATCGTCATCCTCGGCCCCACGGCGTCGGGGAAATCACGGCTGGCGGTGGAGCTGGCGCTTTCGGTCGGCGGGGAGGTCGTCAACGCCGACTCGCAGCAGGTCTATCGGGGGATGAACATTGGAACGTCCAAACCGTCGGCCGCCGAGATGCGCGGGGTGCCGCACCATCTCTATTCGTTGGTCGAACCGGACACCGGGTTCGACGCGGCCGAATTCGCGAGGCGCGCCGACGAGGCGATCGGCGACATTGTCACTCGAAGGAGAGTCCCGATCGTCTGCGGCGGGACGGGGCTTTACGTGCGCTCGCTCACGCGCGGCCTGGCCGAGATGCCGCCGGTTCCGCCCGCGATCCGCGAGAAGGTCGGCGCCGAGATCGAAAAAAAAGGAGTCGCCGCGGCACACGGAAGACTCCACGGGGTTGACCCCGGCGCGGCCGAAAAGATTTCACCCACGGATCGCCAGCGCATCCGGCGGGCGCTCGAGGTGTTCGAGGCGACGGGCGTGCCGATCTCGGAGTTCCAGAAGAAGCACCGTTTTTCGGCCAGACGATACGAATGCGCCAAGTTTGCCCTCCGGGTACCGCGTGCCGAGCTGCACCGGAGGATCGGCGAGCGTTCGCGTCTGATGTTCGAGCACGGTCTCGTCGAAGAGGTCCGGGGCCTGCTCTCGAAGGGACACGCGCCGACGCTCCGCGCATTCAAAGCGATCGGCTACCGGCAGGCCGTCGATGTGATCCGGGGACTGCTCACCGTCGAGCAGGCGGTCGAGCTCACGGCGCGCGACACCCGGCGGTATGCGAAGCGGCAGGAAACGTGGTTCCGGGCGGATCCCGAGGTGAGATGGGTGGACGCGGGCGACGCCGATGCCGCGTTGAAACTGGTCCGGGCCTTCCTGGGATTATGATGCTCAGGTGATCGCTTCCTCGACGGCCCGGCCGAACGCGCTCGTCGAAAGGGCGCGGGCGCCGGGGGTTGCGGAGGCCAGGTCGGGGGTCATCCGGCCGGACTTGAGGACATCGGCTACGGCGTTCGTGATTTTGGCGGCGGCCTCGTTCCAACCCAGGAACTCAAGAAGCATCGCCCCCGAGAAGATCATCGACGCGGGGTTGGCGATCCCTTTCCCGGCTATGTCGGGCGCCGTGCCGTGCGTTGCCTCGAACACGGCCATCCCTTCGCCGATGTTCGCGCCCGGGGCGAGTCCCAGCCCGCCCACCTGCGCCGCGCAGGCGTCGGAGATGTAGTCGCCGTTTAGGTTGGTCGTGGCGATCACCGAAAGAGACCGGGGCTTCAAAAGGAGGTCCTGGAAAAGCGCGTCGGCGATGCGGTCGTTCACGACGACGAGTCCCGCCGGCGGCGTCGCTCCGGCGGGGAGGTCGGCGGCGGCGATCGCGCGGCCCTCGAACTCGTCGTGCACAAGCTCGCAGCCCCAGCGGACGAACGCCCCTTCGGTCGCCTTCATGATGTTGCCCTTGTGCACAAGGGTCACGCGATCCCTGCCGTGCGCAATCGCGTAGGCGAGCGCCGCGCGCACGAGCCGCCTGGACTTTTCCCTGCTGATGACTTTGATCCCGACGCCCGCGTCGGCGGGGATCTCGTGCCCGAACCGGCGCGCGAACACCGCGATTTGCGCCGCCCCCTCGGTCCCGAAGTCGAATTCGATCCCCGCGTACACGTCCTCGGTGTTCTCCCGGAAGATGACGACGTCGAGCGCCGCGGGGTCGCGCACGGGCGCGTTGACCCCCGCGAAGTAGCGCACGGTTCTGACGTTCGCATATAGGTCGAGCGCCTGCCGGAGCGCCACGTTGACCGAGCGGTGCCCGCCGCCCACCGGCGTCGAAGTCGGTCCTTTGATGGCCGCGCGATGCCTCCGGATGGCTTCGACGGTCGCCGCCGGCAGGAGTTCTCCGCCCGACGGGGAGGCCGCACGTTCTCCCGCCGGGACCTCCATCCATTCGATCCCGAGCGAGCCGCCGTACGCCGCCCGCACCGCCGCGTCGATCACGGGCCGCGCCGCCTCCCAGACCTCCGGGCCGATCCCGTCACCCGGAATGAACGGAATCACCGGCCGATCCGGCACGACAAGCCCCCCGTTCTCGAAACCGATCCGGCCGCTTCCCGTGTCTGCCATTGCGAATTCTCCGTCCCTCCGGACACGCGCAGGCTACCAGCACTCGGCGAACAAATCCACTGTTCGGTGGGTGGGAGCTTTCTGTCTCGTTGCCTCCGGCAACTCGTTCGGCTAGACTCCCGCCGACCGCGCCGGTGTGTACGGCGCGGCGCAACCCCGAACCGGGATTGGATTGGATGGACGCCGTTTTTCTGGCCCGCGTGCAGTTTGCAATGACAGTGGGGTTCCACTTCATCTTCCCGCCGCTAACCATCGGTCTCGCCTGGCTGATAGTCTACTTCATGTATCGCGGCCTGCGCACCGGGGGCGGGGAATACAAGGCCGCCGCGCGGTTCTGGCTGCGCCTGTTCGTCCTGAGCTTCGCGCTGGGCGTGGCCACCGGCATCACCATGGAATTCCAGTTCGGGACCAACTGGGCGGCCTACTCGCGCTTTGTCGGCGACATCTTCGGCGCCCCGCTTGCGGCGGAGGGGATCCTGGCGTTTTTCATGGAGTCGATCTTTCTGGGCGTCCTGTTCTTTGGCGAAGACCGGCTCTCGCCGAGAACGCATTTCATCTCGGCGCTCATGGTGGCGGTGGGGTCCACGCTCTCGGGGTTCTGGATCATCGCGGCGAACTCGTGGCAGCAGACGCCGGCGGGTTTTGCGATCGCCGGCGGCCGGGCCGAGCTTGTGGACTTCGCCGCCGCAGTCTTCAATCCTTCCACCGTGCCGCGCTACCTGCATACCATCGCCGGCGCCCTGCTCACGGGGGCCTTGTTCATGATGGGGGTCGCCGCGTGGTATTTGCTCAAGGGGCGGCACGAGTGGTTTGCGAAAAAGTCACTGGCGGCCGGGCTTGCGCTCGCGGCGGTTGCGGCGCCGGGCCAGCTTGTGCTCGGGCACTTCCACGCGGTGCAGGTGGCCGAGACGCAGCCCGCGAAGCTCGCGGCGTTCGAGGGCCTTTGGGAGACGCAGCGGAACGCCCCGCTTCTGGTGTTCGGCATTCCCGACGTCGAAGCCGAACGGACCAGGATGGCCGTCGGCCTTCCGGGCCTCTTGAGCCTGGGTGTCGCGGGGACTTTCGAGAAGGAGGTCAAGGGGCTGAAGGACTTTCCCAAGGGGGACAGGCCGCCGGTGCTCGCCAGCTTCGGGGCGTTCCATCTGATGGTGGGAATCGGGATGTACTTCATCGCGTTCACCGCCTGGGGGGCGTTCCTGTGGTGGCGGCGGAGGCTCTGCGACCAAAGACTGTTCCTGCGGCTTGCGCTCATCTCTATCCCGCTGCCGTTTGCCGCAAACGAGCTTGGATGGATCGCCGCCGAGGTAGGACGGCAGCCGTGGGCCGTGTACGGAATCCTCCGGACCAGGGACGCGGTTTCGGCAACCGTATCGGCCGGGCAGATTCTCTTTTCGATTGCCGTTTTTGCATTCATCTACGCGCTTTTGTTTGCCGTATGGTTGTACCTGTTGAGGGCGAAGATCATTGCCGGCCCTGGCGACCATCACTCGACGTCCGGTCCGGCCCGCCCCGCCGCCGAGGGGGAGTCAGCATGAACGGCCTTCAGATCACGTGGTACGTGATAGTGGGCGTGCTCCTGACCGGGTACGCCATCCTCGACGGATTCGACCTCGGCGCAGGGTTCTGGCACCTGTTCGCAAGAAAGGACGAGCACAGAAGGTTGGTGCTCAACGCCATCGGGCCGGTGTGGGACGGGAACGAGGTATGGCTGCTTGCGGGCGGTGGGGCGATCTTCGCGGCGTTCCCGCCGGTCTATGCGACGGTATTCTCGGGGATGTATGTCGCCCTGGTGCTTCTCTTGGGGGCATTGATCGCGCGCGCGGTCGCCATAGAGTTTCGGGGAAAAGTCAGAAACGAGTGCTGGCGGCGGGGATGGGACGCGGCGTTTGCGTTCGGGAGCGTGACGGCGGGGCTGCTCCTGGGGATCGCCCTCGGCAACGTCATGCGCGGCGTGCCGCTCGACGCCGCCGGGAACCATGCGGGCGGGTTCTTCAGCCTCCTGAACCCGTTTTCGCTGCTCATCGGTCTGTGCGGGACGGTGATGTTTGCGACGCACGGCGCGTTGTACATCACTATCAAGACGGAAGGGGAACTTGGCGCTTCCGCCGCCGGCTGGGCCAAGAAGGCATGGACGGCCTACGCCGTTCTCTACCTCGGTGCCTCGGCGTGGGGGATCGGCGTCCACGCCCACCTCCGCGGCAACTTCGACCGCCTCCCGGCCCTCTGGCTGGTGCCCGTGGCTGCGGTCGCCGCGATGGGACTCATCCCGGTGTTTCTTCGGTCGGGGGCGGTCGTGAAGGCCTTCGTGGCGTCGTCGGCGGCGATTGCGCTGCACATGGCGACGGTTGGCGCGTGCCTTTTCCCCCGGCTTGTCCCGGCGTCCAACGACGCCGCGCTGAGCCTCACCGCGGGGAATTCCTCGTCATCCGAGAAGACGCTGCGGGTGATGCTCGTCCTCGCGCTCATCGGCATGCCGCTCGTCATCGGCTACACGGTCTTCGCCTACCGCACCTTCAGGGGCAAGGTGAAGCTTCACGAAAACAGCTACTGACCGCCGCCCCCCGTGCCAATGCCTACTCTTTGGTCTGCTCGGCCAGGTAGTTCTGGATGCCCATCTGGCCGATCTGGTCGAGCTGGGCCTCTTCCATGTCGACGTGCCCTTCCTCGTCCTTGAGGATCGACTCGACCATCTCGCGCGTGCCGTTGTCGCCCAGCTCGGCCGCAAGCGCGACGAGCTCGTTGTAAAGCTTCACGGCCCCGAGCTCGTTGGCGAGGTCGTTTGAGATCATCGCCTTCGCATCGGCGCCGATGTGGAACTTCTTGAGATCGCTCACCGTCGGCCTGCCCTCAAGGAAGATGATCCGCGCTATGAGCTTTTCGGCGTGCTTCATCTCGTCCATTGCGGTCTTTTCGAACTTCTTGTGGAGCCTCTCGTAGCCCCAGTTGTCGTACATCTCCGAGTGCACCATGTACTGGCTTATGGCTGTGAGCTCCTCGGCGAGGGCGTTGTTGAGCGCACTGATCACTTTCGGGTTTCCTTTCACGGCGTCCTCCTTCTCAATGTTTACGATTCGACAAACCTTACTGAATCACCCCGGTCCTGTCCTCCGGCAGGCGCTGGAGGACCTCGAATACCTCGACTTCCTGGCTCTTGCCTTTGACCGGCTTGGCGCCGAGCGTCCGGAAGAAGAACCGGCCTCGGGCGCGGTCGAATGTGGTCCGGCCGATCAGGATCTGTCCCGGATCGGCGATGGCCTGGAGCCTGGACGCGACGTTCACCGAGTCGCCCAGGACCGAATATTCCATCCGCTGGAGCGACCCGAAATTGCCGGCGACGACCATGCCCGTGTTGACCCCTATTCGAATCTTGAGCGGGATTCCCCCCGGCCTCGAGGCGTTGTACTCTTGGAGGTCGTGGTACATCCTTAGCGCGCACCGGATCGCCCGCACGGGGTCGTCCTCGTGCTGGTACGGCGCCCCGAAGATGGCCATCACGGCGTCGCCGATGAACTTGTCGAGCGTGCCGTCCTCGCGGAAGATGGTCTCGGACATGAACTTGAAGTAGCCGTTTAGGAGGTTCGCCATCTCCATCGGGGAGAGGTTTTCGGAAAACGTCGTGAACCCCTGGATGTCGGCGAACAGGACCGTCACCTCGCGAAGGCCGACCTCGAGCGGGTCGGTGTCGAGCTCGACCGACGACATGAGGAGGCCGGCCACGTCGGGCGAGAAGTGCCGCAGGAGCGCGCGGCGTTTTTCCTCTTCCTCGCGGATGCGGTCCTGCAGCCGGTACTGTTCGATGGCCAGGGCAATCTGGTACCCGACGGCGGTGCTGATGTCGAGGTCTTCCTCGGTGAAGGTGTGCTCGAGCATATTCGCGTCGAGAACGATGACGCCCAGCACGCGGTCCTCGAGCCAGAGCGGGACGCACAGGCACGACGTGATGGCGTGGGCGATGATGGACTTGCTCTCCCGGAAGCGGAGGTCTTCCTGCGCGTTCACGGTCATGATGGCCACGCGTTCGTTGAGCGCGGTGTTTATGATCGTCTTCGAGATTTCGACCGTCGGCGTGTGCGCGGGGTCGCGGTGGCGCGCGATGCTCGGTTTCAGGACCCCGTCCCGGTCGATGAGCAAAAGGTAGCCCCGCTGCGCCTTCACGTTGGCGATGACGAGGTCCATGATGCTCTTGAGCGCCTTGTCAAGGTCGAGGCCCTTGGTAAGGACCTTGCCGATCTCGTTTAGGACCCGGAGCTGGCGCCGGACCGGAGAGAGCAGGGCGGCGGCCGCTGCGGCCTTTTCCGGACCCTCGGTCGAAAGCTCCTGCTGGAGCTCCCGGATGTTCCGGAGGACGGTCTCCCGCGCATTGAGGATGCCGTCGCTCGATTCCCTCGTCACGCCGTCGAGCTCGTCCTCGAGGAACTTGGCCGTGGTCTTTCCGAACTGGAGCATGTCGTTGTGTCGAAGGTCATGCTCGGAAATGCGGTTGTGGTTGACGAATGTGCCGTTGTGGCTCTGGACGTCGTGCAGCCGGTGGACACCGCCTTCGCTCACGACGCGGGCGTGCACTCGGGAGATCCAAGGGTCGCTTAAACGAACCGTGCACTCGGGGTTCCGCCCGATGAGGTTCTCGCCGGCGACGAGGAGGAAACTGCTCCCCGAGTTGTGGCCGCTGGTTATGACGATGGACGGCATTCAGACCTCTTGAAAGGGCCACGAAAAAGTACTTGTCACCGCAGCGGGCGCAGAGGGCGCAGAGAGTTATTCGAGTGAAATGCTCCGCGATCTCTGCGGTCTCTGCGGTTTCATTCCGTGGCTCTTGTCGTTCGGCATTCAGATCCCCAGGACGGCGCGGAGTTTCGCAACCAGTTCGGTCAGTTCGGGGTCGCGGGCAGCTGCATCAAGGGCCCGCAGGCGCTCGAGCATCGCCGACTTTCCGGGGATGCGCGCGCCCGCCGCGACCGAAACAAGCCTGGCGACCGCCTTCTTCACGAGATTCACGTCGGTGCCGGTCGTCGCCTTGACCAGGACGTCCGGGGCGTCCGGCATGCCGTAGTCTTTGTCGAACGCCGACAGCAAGCGAAAGAACTCGACGCCGTCGGCCGCCCGGAGGGCCTTGAGGCGTGATGTCTTCTCGTCGGATCCCTGGTCCGCGGCGAGCACGTGCTTGAATTTCTCGGCGATGCCGCCCTTGTCGAAGAGCCTGTGGAGCTCGGCCTTGTATTTCCCGTAGGCGGCCGTCTGCCGGTCCTTCTTCTGCCGCGGCGGATGCCGGTCGTCCCTTCCGTGGCCGGCGCGGTCGCGCATCTTGTCGATATCCCGCCACGAGCGCTTTTCGCGCTCGGCCTCGTCCGCGGGCTCCTTCTTCTTTTCGAAGGGGTCTACGTCCCATCGTCTGGGCATGAGTTCCTCAGTAGGTTGCCTTTTTCCTCTGCATCACCACTATCACGACCAGCCCGGCGATCCCCGCGGCCAGGAAGACGACCGCGATCACGAGGTAGATGGGCTTGAGCCTGCTCTTGGATCCGGCGTCCTTGTTGGCGGCGATGACGGAGTTCATCATCTTGATGGTCGCGTCGAGCTCGGTCATCGTCCGCTCGTACCCCAGCGTCTGGCCCTGCGAGCGCTTGGCGAACTTGCCCAGCATCTGCTGGAGTTTTTCCATTACGAACTTCTTGCGCTTGAGCCCCTCGACGTTCACCCCGTCCGCGAAGTGTTCGGGGTAACGATCCTGCATGGTCTTGAGGATCTTCGACTGGTCGGCCAGAAGCGACTGGATGTCCTGGATCGGCTGGTCAATCTTGTGCCCCTCCACCGTAGTCGTGAACTTGATCGACTCGACCCCGACCAGGTTGAACAGGTCGTTGAACATGTCTTCGTTGAAGGCCGAGAGATCGTCGAATTCCTTCTTGAGTTTTTCGAGCTCGGCGCCCTGGATCTCGAGCATCGTGTCGCGTTCCTTGAGCTTCTGCTGGAAGTCCTTCACCTTCTTGGACAGCGAGGCCACCTGGCCCTTGTACGTGTTGACCACCATCTCCTGCGCCTTGTCAAAGCTCTCCTTGAGCACCTTGGCATCATCTACGAGCGGGTTGTAGACCTCGTCGCAGTCCAGGAACTCCTCGCGGAACCGGCTGACCTGCATGCGGGTCCCGTCTATGTCCTTGAAGAGCGCGATGAGCTCCGGCATCTTTGAGGCGAGCTTCGACTTCATCACCTCGAACTTTTTGGCCTCCTCGTCCTGTTTTCTCACGGCATCGCGGGCCTCGGCGAGGGCCTGCTTCTGTTCGGGGGTCATGTCGCATGGGTCGTACTTCTCCTCCTGCTCGAGCTGGGCGGGAAGCGACCGGAGCCACCCGCGCACTCCGCCCCAGAACCTGCACTTCTCGTTCTTGCCGACCAGCATCCGCTTGGCTATCTGCACGGCCCGTTTGGGCTGGCCCTGGGCGCCGTAGTCCTTTGCGCTGTTGTACATCTGCCGCTGGCGCTCGTTGGGCTGGCAGGCCTCGTAGCAGTCCTTGACCTTGTCGATCTTGTTCGTGATGATCGACTCGAGCTGTCCCGAGCGCGCCGGGTCGGCGATGTTCCCCACCCGCGCCTCGGCCTCGCGGTACTTGGCGTAGGCGGTCTCGCAGTCCTCCTTCTTCTCGGCCTGCGCGGCCTCGGCTATGAGCGCCTCGACCTCCTTTTGCGTCGGGTCAACGTCCTTGGCCGCAAGCGCAAGGCCCGTCATCCCCAATATCAAGAGGACCGCCGCTCCTGTCCGTTTCACCGTCACCTCCCGCCTGGTCAGTGCTGAGTGCTGAGTGCTGAGTGCTGAGTGTCCGGCGGTGAGTGCTTGGTCCGTGGTCGTTCCCCGCCTTCCGCCTTCCGTCTTCCGCCTCTCGCCTCTCGCACACAAACCACCCCACTCCTTTGGCCACCCTCTCCGCGTCGGAGAGGGCCGGGGTGAGGTTCACCTCTGATTCCCTCTCTACTCGTCGTCGCACTTCGTCTCGTCGGCGTCTCCGTCGGCGTCTATGTACGCCTGCCGGGTCCCCGCGTCGTTCTCCCATTTGAGCAGTGCGCAATTCCCCGCCATCGTCAGCTGCGGCGCGCGGAACCCCTGCTGGCTTCCGGGCTCGAGCTTGATGGCCTTGTACTTGGCCTTGTCCCGGCCGCAGGCCGGCCATATTTTGTAGACGTGCGCGAAACCGTCGCCGGTCGCGATGAACGTCCCGTGGACCTTCATGAGCACGACGTTTCCCCTGGCCGCAGGCTCGGCCTCGCGGATCCCCGAGAAGTCAAACGTCTCGCCGGTCGACTTGAGGCTCAAGAACCCCTTCTGCGCGATCTTTAGGTCCTCGGACGCAAGGAACGACTGGTTGAACGACATCGTCGAGGCGCACCCCGCAGCGAGCGCCCCGAGCGCCAGCGCTGTCAGGGCAGGTGTGAGTCGCGACATTGTCCCTCCTGGTTTGACCATCTGGTTTGCGGCGTATCCATAGCACAGAGGAAACGGCGTGTACAGCAAGAACTCAGCCCACCGCCTACCGCCCGATCTCCAGCGTGGAGCATGCACAGCCGGCGGCCTCGGGCTCGCCCGTAGCGCCGGCGGCGGGCCGAAGCGGCGGCGTCGCCCCGTCGCGGACCGGCGTGCCTGCGTCCGCGGGGGCCGACGTGTCCTCGGTCGAGGCGTCGAAGCCGGCCCCCGGGTCGTCGGTCTGGCCCCCCCCGTCGGCCGCGCAGGCGCCGTCATATGCCTTTGCCACGCCGTGGCAGTCCAGCCGGCACTGGTTGTCGTAGGTCACGGCGTCGGCGCCGCAGACGGGGTCGTCGGGCAGACCCGCGCACCCGGAACACGTCCCGCCGTCGGGGGCGCACGGCCCGGGATAGTCGAGCTCGGCGCCGGCGCAGAAGAGCGCGCACTTGTTGCGGTAGGTCGCGCCGTCCTTTCCGCACATCGGGTCCTCGTCCTGGCTGCCGCACGTGCCGCAGTAGTCGCCGGTGTCCGGTCCCGCCCCGCCGTCGGGCGCTCCGTCGGGCGCTCCGGCGTCCGGCGTTCCGCTGTCGGTTTCCCCGCCGTCGGCGAAACCGCCGTCGGGCGGCTCCGTGCCGCACCCGTTCACGTTGTCCACGCAGAATTCGTCAACCACCGTACCGTCGGTCGTCACCATCCTGGCGACCATTCTGGGCCCGGCGATGTCTATCTGCATGGCGTGGTAGTGGATGGTGTCGTATTTCAACCCGTACTGCTTCCAGTAGTCCCACGCGGCGTGGAGCGCTATCGTATCGAGCGGCGCGCCGCCTCCGCCGGTAATGACGTAGTGGACGCCGTCTTTTTGGGCATGGGCGTACGAATGGTCGTGCCCCGCGAACACGGCGCGCACCCCGTATTTTTCGCAGAGCGGCAGGACGTGGTTGATATTGTCCGCATTCTGGTCAAAAAACCCGACCCCGAACCAGGTTTCGTGATCGAATACGAAGATGTGGTCGATTCCGGGATCGGCAGCCGCTTTCGCGAGGTCGGCCTCGATCCACTTGTACTGGGCCGACGACGGATCGAGCGCGCTGTAGTTTGAAAACCCCAGGAAGTGGGCGTTGGAGTAGTCGAACGAGAAATACGTTTCGTCGGGGCTGCCGCCTGTCGAAAACGGCGTCGCGAAGTATTTCTTCCACAGGCCCAGGCCCTTGTTCGCAGGGTCGTTCTTGTCGCCGTCCTTGTATTCGTGGTTGCCGATGACCCCGAACATCGGCGTGTTGAGCATCAGGTTGCGAGCCTGGTTGAACCAGTCGGCCCAGAGGTTCTCCTTTTCGCCGGTGTAGATGTAGTCCCCGACGTGCAGCACCAGGTCGGGCTGGATCTGTGTTCTCATGAAGTCGGCGACCTTTTCATGGAAGAGCGACGAATTGAGGCTGGTGGCGCCCCGCGTGTCGCCGTAGACCGAAAAACGGAAGGGTGTTCCCCGCGGCGGGGCGGTGACGAACCAGTGTTCGGTGCTGGCCGACACGCTGCCGCACGAGACTGCGCGGTAGATGTAGCGGGTGTTGGGTTTGAGTCCCGTCAGCCGGACCTCGTGGAAGCTGTCGGTCCGGCCGTCGGTCGCGCTCGATGCGGGCGGGTCGGACTCGCCGTAGTCCACGATGCCGTCGCAGGGCCCGTCCACCTCCCACAGAATCGATACCGAGTCCGTGGCGGTGTTCTGGAGATACGGCCCCTTGAGGTAGCCTGCCGCCTCCGAGGCGCCCGGGACGGCGGCGGCCGCCGCCAGGGCGATCGACACCGCTATGGATCGAGCCATGAAAAAGCCCTCCGTGGGCGGGATTCCGCCTCCGGCGCCCGGCGGCCGGACACGGTCCGAGTGTACAGTATGTCGGCGGCGGGCTACAAGGTCAAAATCCTTCTGCCGGACGCGCTTCGGGAAATTGGTTGCCGATCCGGATTTCGTATGCTACTAAAATGATCCAGTGTGTTGCAGCACTTGAACCGGGTGCCGGATGTACAAGCTCATCATAGAAGACGATGAGGGGAAGACCACCGTCGTCCCCCTCGTCCGCGACGAGATCTCGATTGGCCGGAAGGAAGGCAACACCATCCGTCTGACCGAGCGCAACGTCTCGCGCTTTCACGCCAAGATCGTCAGGAACGACGGGCAGGTCCTCATTGAGGACCTCGACTCGTACAACGGTGTCAAGGTAAACGGCGACCGGATTAGCGGCAAGAGCTCGGTCAAGGAAGGCGACGTCATCGAGATTGGCGACTACCACCTCCAGCTCCGGGAGGAGAGCGACCTCGTCCCGGTCGGCGAGCATGCCGAGGATACCGGGCGCTATTCGATGGAGGAGCTGGCCCGGCAGACGCGCGACGACATCACGCCGGTCAAGGCCGGGCGTCTGCCGGAGCCCATGCCTGTCGTGGAACCCGCCGCACCGCCGCCGCGCGCCGTCCCCGTCGGCGGAGGCGACACGGCGGTCGTGCGGATCCCCGAGGCCGGGGTCCCGGCGGCGCGCGAGGAGGAGGGACTGCCGGTCGCGGGGACGACCGCCAGGCTCGTGGTGATCGGCCAGCAATTCCAGGGGCGCGAGTTCGCGCTCAACCGGACCTCGATGCACATCGGCAGGTCCGACGACAACGACATCGCAATTGACCACCGCTCGATCTCGAAAAACCACGCCAAGGTCATTCTCGAGAACGACACCTACAAGATCATCGACCTAAAGAGCGCAAACGGCGTGCTGGTCAACGGCGAACAGTACGCAAAGACCGAGTTGAAAAGCGGTGACATAGTCGAGCTTGGGCACATCAAATTCCGTTTTGTGGACCGTTCCGATGCCGAAGGTTACTCGCCGGAAACCCAGCACACGGCGGTCATACGGATACCCTCGAAGCCGGCCGCCAAGGCGGCGGCGATGGCCGAAGCCGTCGAGGCCGAAGCCTTGGAACGCACCGAAGTCACGGCGATTCCGGCGGCGCCGAGGGGCAGGATAGGGATCATCATCGGCGTTGCCGCGGTCGTGCTCATCGGCGGGGCGGCGGGCGTCTATTTCGGGTTCCTGAAGGACCGGGGAGCGCCCGGCGGCGGTACGTACGATCGATCACCCGTGCAGGGGCCGATCAAAAAGCTCCTCGACGAGGCCAAGGCATACAAGGAAGTCGCGAAGTGGAGTGAGGCGCGCAACAAGGCCGAGCAGGCGCAGGTCATGGACCCCAACAACCCCGAGGTCCGAAGCCTGCTCGCGGAGCTCGGGGCCGAGGAAAGCAACAAGACGCTCTACGATCAGGCGAAGGCCGCCGCCACGCTCAACAGCTGGGACGAGGCCTGGAAAAAGATGAACCAGGTTTCGCGGGATTCGTACTACTACAAACACGCGATCAAGGAGCTCCCGACCATCAAGGAAAAGATCATGCAGACGCATTTCGACGCGGGGTCGGACCTGCTCAGGTCAAGGGAGTTCCGCAAGGCCATCGCCGAATTCAACGTTGTCTTGGACCTTGACGATCAGCACGCGGGCGCGCTCGCCGGGAAAAGGCAGGCCGAGCAAGGCGGGGGCGGCCCGGGCCCCGCGCCGGGAAGGCCCGTGGCGCAGAAAGAAGACCGGGCGCCCAGGCCGCCCAGGGAAAAAGAAACCCTGCCCGCGCCCACACCGGCGCCGGCGGCGCCCGCCGAAATGAGTCACATCGACTACTACAACGAGGGGAACAAGCTGTACCTGCAGAACCGCATCGTCGAGGCCGTGGCGATGTTCCAGAAGTGCATCAAGGCGAACAACCGGTACCCGCAGTGCCACCGGAGCCTCGGCATCTGCTACGCCAAGCTGGGCCAGGGCGACAAGGCGGCGCGCGAATACAAGATCTACCTCCAGCTTGCCCCCGACGCGCCGGACCGCAAGCAGCTCGAGCAGATCATCGGCGATTTCGAAAAGACGAAGTAGCAAAAGGCGGCAGGCGGCAGGCGGTGGGGCGCTTTTTCATCCTCAAGGCCGCTTTTGCTGCTCGAAGGAAGATCCAGACGGCGAAGAACGGCAGGTAGCGGGAGATCAGGCGGTTTACAGGGTGCGCCTTGACTCGCGCGGGGCGGTGGTTAGGGCCGGAGACGGTCGAAGCGACGGCGTCACCGGCGCAGTCGCACCCGTCGGCCGCGGCCTCGGTGCTGTCACCGGCGCAGGACTCGGCGCCGGACCCCACGTCGTCGGTCGTGTCGCCGGCGCACGAGTCGGGCGCTGGGCCGGGGTCATCAACCACTGTGTCTCCGCCGCAGCCGGTGTCAACGACGACGTGTGGCGCAATTGCCACGTCCACGGTCCCGTCGACACCCCAGCCGCCGCCCCCGCCCCCGTTGCCGCCCGCCGCCGCCAACTCTTCCGGTGCGGGCGATGACGCGAACCAGGCCTCGCTGAAGCGGAAGTACGGATCGTCGGCCGTTGCGGCAAGACCGTCGGGCCCCGACGAATGAAAAGAGATGTCGAACGACGCGCGGATGGCACTCGGGTGCCCGCCTGACGATGTCACGACGCTCGCGATGCGGACCAAGCCGCCGGCCGCGGGGAGTACCAGCCTGCCGGTCCCGCCGTCGAGCAAAAGGGATACGCCTGCCGATTCGGAGGGGATCTGCAGGTCGCGCATGCCATCGAGCACGGCGCGGAGATCGACGGCGATCGAAATCTCGCCGTCGTACCAGGCGCCGTCCGGGATCGAATACGAAAAGGGCGCCGTGACGTAGAGGCCGTCACGCCCGAACGTCCCGGTCCCGCCGCTGGCGAACTCTGCAGCGCCCTCAAATGAGGCTTCAAAAGACGGTGCGGCCTCGGGCGAGCCGGTCCTGATCTCGTAGAGGAACGCCGCGCGGCCGGGGCTGCCGAACGGCACAAACGCGGACAGGAGCGGCGCCAATGCCGCGAGCGACAGAGCGACATGAAACCGTCGCAGCCGGAGTTTTTTGCCGCAGAGATCACCGAGGGATTCGCCCTCCCCCGCGCACGCCCGAAGTCCGCCGCTCGAATTCTCTCTGTGCCCTCTGTGGACTCTGTGGCAGAGTTTCCGATCTGAACCCGCTTCGTGCGGGAGAGAGTTTTTGGCGGGAGGGCGGGAAGAGTCGGTGAGGCAGCCGACCCCGCCCCCCGCGTATGATAAAGGCGGGCGGGGAGCGCTCCCGCGGGTCCCGAATAGCCCGCGGGTTTCCCCGACCGCCGCCATCAGCCGTCTGCAGGCACGTCTGTAACGGCTGTTTGAGAACCGTCGTGAGGCGTGAGGCGTGAGGCGTGAGCCTTCAAGACTCACCCCCGCATGGGCGGCAGTGCCGCCCACGCGGGCCGCGCGCTCCTCCTTGCCACGCGCGGTCAGGCCCCTCGGGACCCGGGTGACTTCATCGACTCCATGGCGAGTCGTGTCCATATCCGCCTCTTCAGAAGTGGACCGTGAGCGTGAGCTTCATGGCCGCGACGCCGTCCTTGAACGGCTCGGCCAGGACCGCCGCGGGCGCGCCGTACTCGATGACGTCCATGTACGTGACTTCGGTGCCCAACGAGACGTTCTTGAACAGCCGGTATTGAAGGCCCACCGCCACGTAGAACAGCGGGTAGCCGCGCTCCTCTTCGGCCTGCATCCAGTCCGAAGAAGTCTCGACCGTCGCGATGCCGTACCCCACGCCGCCGTCCACGAACATCCGGAGGTTCCCCGCAATCGGGAAGAGGAACCGAAGCGCCGTGAAGAGCTGGGTATCGTAGCTGTATTTCACCGCCGGCGCCGCTGCGTCGCGCGAGAGCATTTCGCTCTTGGACTGCCCTTCCAGACCGAACATCCAGTAAAGGCGCAGGTTGGAGCCGCCCGGCCGCCCGCCGAACCCGAACTTGAGCGCAAGGTCGGTCCGCGCGTCGGTGGGGGTTTCGCCGACCGGCACGCCCATGCCGCCCGAGATCTCGAGCACGAAGTGCGTGCCGGCGTCGACGCGGGCTTCCGGTGGCGGCGGAGGAGGGGGCGGGGTTGCCGGCGGCCTGTGCGGGTGCGCCGCAGCCGAAGCGGACACCAAGAGGCCGAGAATCAGTACTGTTGCAGCCACCATCGTGTGTTTGTGCGTCGCCGTCTTCATGGCCGTCTCCCCGCGTCCCTCGTCCCGTTGTCCTCTCGTTCCTCGTTCCGTCTTCCGTCGTGAGTCGTCAGTCGTTCAGTCACGCCGGGACAGATGCATCCCGAGTGCCAACGCGTTTGCCCGCCGCGCCCGAAAAAACCGTCGATTCCATGCGTTGTTGCGAGAGCCGTGATGCCCCGCACAGGTGTGAATGTGAAAGGTGTGAGTGTGAAACTCGTGAAGGCCCGTCACAGTGTGTGATAGGGCATACGGATAATTATGTCGTATGGCCACGCGCCCGAGGATTGCAGTGTCAGCCGAACGAGGGGGCGCGTGCGATGGATGCGCCGCTGTTCCGTCAGAACCTGCCCGGCGCGATCTCGACCTCCACGCCCTGGTCGCGGCAGATGCGTTCGAGGTTGGCCTTCACTTCGTCGATGCGCAGGCCGGGAGGCAGCGCGACGCCTGCCTCCATGTGGAAGAGGGGCGAGCCGGTGACCGGGGCGTGGGTTACGCCGGTTTCCATGCTGACGACGTTGGCGCCCGCGGCTGCGAGGTAGTGGGTCACGTTGTGGACGATGCCTTCGTGGTCGGCGCCGCTGGCCCGAACCGTGCAGGTCGACGACCCCGCAGGCGTCCCGTCTTTCTTTCCCGCGGTCGACTTGATCGAGACCGACATCTCGCCTTTCGTCTCGTCGATGAGGGCGTGCGCGAGGGCTTCGGCGTTTCCTTCCGAAACGCTCACCTTGACGATCCCCGCGAAGTCCCCCCCAAGGCGGGCCATTCGGCTTTCCTCCCAGTTGCCGCCGAAACGGCAGATGATCCCCGTCAGGCAGTCGACGATCCCGGGCCGGTCGGGGCAGACGACGGTGACGATGAGGTTTCTTTTCACTGTTTCCCTCCTTCGGGCGGGCAACGCCTTCCAATACCAGAACCGCCCGGCGGTGTAAACCCGACGGGTGCATCCCCGCAACTGGGGTGACGCGAAGGCCGGGGCGACGCCTGCCCGGCGCACGTTCTGCCTGTCCGGCGCGCGCCGCCGGGAGCAAACCAAGTTGCCTCCCGCGCGGTTCAGAACGGGCGCCGGGAAGGTGCCGGCCCGGCCAATCCGGGAGTCAGTTTCGTGTTCCCCAAAATCGGAGATGCACCCAAACCCGACGTCCGTTGACTTGGCGTCTGAAGTGGTCTAATGATCGGGACGCCTGTTCACGCTCTGAAAAAGGGTTCGAACGTGTCGATTGTCGTCCAGAAGTACGGGGGCACCAGCGTCGCGGACATCCATCGCATCCGCAGCGTCGCATCGCGGGTCCTCAAGAGCCAGAAGGCGGGCCACAACGTTGTGGTCGTGGTTTCGGCCATGGCCGGGGAGACCAACCGGCTTGTAGAGCTGGCGCGCGAGATCAACCTGTCGCCGCCCGAGCGTGAGTTGGACGTTCTCGTGTCCACGGGCGAGCAGGTGTCGGCCGCTCTGCTCACGCTCGCCATACGCGACAAGGGCGGCAAGGCCGAATCGCTCATGGGCCACCAGGTCCGCATCATCACAGATTCGACGTACGCGAAGGCGCGCATCAAGGGCATCGAGAAGGACCGCCTGCTCAAGTCGCTCGAAGTCGGGCACATCGCCGTTGTTGCCGGGTTCCAGGGGATCGACGAGGAAGGCAACATCACGACGCTCGGCCGCGGCGGGTCCGACACGACGGCGGTGGCGCTTGCGGCGGTCCTCGAGGCGTTTCGCTGCGAGATCTATACCGATGTCGAAGGCGTGTACACCGCCGACCCGAACATCGTTCCCGAGGCGCGCAAGCTCAAGCATATCTCGTTTGACGAGATGATGGAGATGGCCGGGCAGGGCGCCAAGGTGATGCAGGTGCGGTCGGTCGAGATTGCCAAGAAGTTCAACGTCCCGTTCGTCGTCCGCTCGTCGTTTTCAAACGAGCCGGGTACGCTTGTGGACAAGGAGGGACTCAGGATGGAAGGCGCGGTCGTCAGCGCGGTCACCTGTGACGCGAACCAGGCGCGAATCGCCATCTACCACGTGCAGGACCGCCCCGGGGTCGCGGCGAGGATCTTCGGGCCGCTTGCGCAGGCCAATATCGTGGTTGACATGATCATCCAGAACGTGAGCGCCGAGGGGCTTGCCGACATCACGTTCACTGTCCCCCGCAACGACCTCGAGGCGGCGTTCGGCATCGTCGAGAAAGTCTCGCATGAATGCGGCGCGACCAAGGTCGAGAAGAGCGACAACATCGCCAAGGTGTCCATCATCGGCGTGGGGATGCAGTACTCGCCCGGTATCGCCGCCAAGATGTTCGAGGCGCTCTCGAAAAGCGGGATCAACATCAGCATGATCTCGACATCCGAAATCAAGATTTCGTGCGCAGTCGAGCGCAAGTTCGCCGAACTCGCCGTCCGCGTCCTCCACGAGAGGTTCGGGCTCGAAAAGGAAGAGACAGGCTGAGGCGGGAGTTGGTTGGTGTCTTGGAGTGCGGCGGCCAACGGCCTCGCGCACTCGAACGAAGTGAGCGGTGTTGACGCCGCCTTGAATTCGCGCCGGCTTGACGGCGCATCCGGTTCTTTCCAGGGTGCCACGGACAAGCGAAGCTTGTCCGTGTGCGACGCGGCCGGCCGGCACGGACAACCCGGGGTTGTCCGTGGCATCAGGCGAGAGTAGACCTCTGCCGGGGATGTCTCGTGCGATTGAGTCCTTCCGCCGACAATCCTCCCCCGCGCTCGCGCACCCTCGCCCTGATATTCGTCTGCCTCGTCGCGGCCGGAGTCGCGCTGTGGCGGCATGCCGCCGTGCGGTTTCCTTCGTGGGAGCGATGGGGCGCGCCCGTGGCGTGCGATGGCTACGCCGGCGTCTATGGCGGTGTGAAGACGGAGGGGATAGTCTGCCTCGGCCGCGCGCCGCTTTTGTGGGGCGAGGCGATCGCCAAGATGGGCGGCGCCGGCTGCGCGGTGCGCGCGATCGATGCCGGCAAGGCGCTTGCGGCGGGCGACAAGCTCACCGTTTCGTCGTCGGGCGGCGAATGTTCGATCGTCGCCGGGCGCTTCTCCGGCGCGGAGATGCTGGCGCTTTCCATGCCGATCGACATCAACTCCGCCGACGCCCGCGACCTCGAGGCGCTCCCCTCCATCGGCCCCGCGCTCGCAGCCCGAATAGTCGAGCACCGCACCACGAACGGCCCGTTCCAGTCCATCAACGATCTTTTTTTTGTCAAAGGCGTCGGCCCCGAGACCTTAAAGAAGATCGCGCAAAAAGTGACGGTCGGGCGGTGACGGAGTCGCCCGGGTGCCATGCACCTCCTTGCTTTCGGCGTTTTGACTCCCGGCGGAATCCTGTGGTAGTCGTGACCCCGGTTTCAACGGAGATCCGATGCGACACGCCCCGCACAACGGCGCACAACAGGCAACCATTGATCCTTCCGTAAGAACCCCCTGTTCGCGGACATGCGCGTTGTCAGCGCTCGTGACAACGTGACGGTTCCGCCGTGAGCCAATCGGATCATGGCGGTCAGATTTCCACACCGGCAACCGCTTCCGGGTAGCAAATCGC
>JACRCP010000164.1 GCA_016218965.1 Deltaproteobacteria bacterium
AACCCCAAGGAGGTTGTGCATTGCAGCCCAGGGTTGCCGAAGGCTACCCTGGGATCTCGAACGGGCCAACATCCACCCACCCCCAACGGGGTTGCGTTGTGTGCCGTCGGAATGACGATTCAACGCCGTTCCCTCCGCCGCCCTGTCACCACGACCGGCCAGAGTGCTGTATCAGGTGCGAAATCCGACCTTGTCCGGCGTCGCACGCTCCTTCAAGCAGGAGCGCACATGATCCGGGTCCCAATGTTTGAGGACAACTGACTATCAGAACGGGCGTCATCCCTCTTGAAAACGCCGCCTGCCACACATTTCCAGAAGATCCAGAAAAGACCGAACACGCAGGCCCTGCATGACACTTCTGCCTTGAGCGCGCGCCCCGCGGTGTGATATATGTCGTTTCGAGGATACGATCCCGCGACACCACGCCACTTCACCGAGGGGACGACCGTGGCACGACATCTTTGCAGGAGAACCATGTTCCCGGGGGCGGCGCCTTGTGCGCTCTTCCTGCTTGGGTTCGCCCCGCCGGCTTTGGCCCAGGCGCCGCAACCCGCTCCGGCCGCGAAACCCGCCGCCGCGCAGATCGCCTTCTTCCAGTTCGACGCCCAGGGCGTCGAGCAGAAGGTCGCGAACATCGTGACGGACATGTTCCTTCACGAGGTTTCGAAAATGCGCGGGGCGAAGGTCATAGGTTCGAGGGAGATCGACGCGATGCTCGGATACGAGCAGAAGAAGCAGATGGCCGGGTGCACCGACACGAGCTGCATGGTCGCGATAGGCGGGGCGCTGGGGGTCGACAAGATCCTCATGGGGAGCGTGGGGAAGCTCGGCACCTCGTACACCTTGAGCCTCAAGCTGGTCGACGTGCGGGCGGCCTCGATAGAAAGCGACTACGCCAAGCGGATCAAGGGCGGCTCGGAGGAGGATTTCCTGGATATCATTCCCGAGGCACTCGGCTTCATCTTTCCCCAACACGCCCAGACGTGGGTGAAGTTCGAAAAATCGTCACAGAAGGGACAGCCCGCTCAACCGGCGCCCCTGATGGAGGTTGTCGATCTCCAGCGAAAACCCAGCCCACCCCAACCCCAATCCCCATCCCTTCCCCCCGCAGAGGGGAAGGGTGTAGGGGAGCAACGCAGCGAAGCAAGTGCTCCCGTTGCCCAGTCGGCCCGCAATCCCGAGCCGCGAGTGTCAGCGAGCGGTGCGCCGTTGGAGCCTCCGGGGCCCTACTCCCACGCTGGTGCCTTCCTTGTCTCCGCCAAATACGTCGCTTCGATCCCCGCGTTCAACGCCGCCGCCGAGGTCGGCGCCGGATACGGGCTTGGCAGGTGGGTCGAGCTCTCCGCCTCGGCGTTCGTGTCGACGAGCTTCGGCGCCATCCCGCGCGCGCAGGTGTTCCTCTACAACCCGGACGGCGCGCTCAAGCCCTTCGCCGCCGTTCGAATTCCGGTCTTGTTCACCGGCGACGGGACCATGGCCGGCGCCGGCGGCGCGGCGGGCGTGCAGTGGGACTTCACGAAGTTGCTGGGCGCAACCGTCGAGGCGGCGGCCGACTACTACTTCGCCCTGCCCGAGGGGTACAAGAACGTGCTGGTGTTCGGATTGGCAGGCTTGCAGTTCCGGCTCTGACACCGGGTGGCAGACGCCGCCTATGCATGGTATCTTGGTCGCCAACGGACGGATTGACTGATGGACGTTGAATTGCACATAGACTTCTGGCGCGCCGGGGCACGGGAAGACTGGGATGTCGGCGCGGGACTCGTGCGCGACGGCAAGACGCGTCACGGGTTGTTCTTTGTGCACCTCGCGCTTGAAAAGGCATTGAAGGCCCTGGTGACACGGAAAACAGTGGAAGTGCCGCCGCGCATTCACAACCTCGTCGTGCTTGCAGAGGCGGCTGGACTGCAACTTGCAGAAGGAAAGATCCAGCTTCTGGCCGAGATGAACGAGTTCCAGATTGCGGGCCGATATCCGAAGATGCTGCCCAAACCGCCGCCGCAGGGCGAAGCGGACGCAATCATGCAAAGGGCGGAAGAGGTTTTCACATGGTTGATGCAGCAGTAGTGGCCGGGGTGAGGAGTTATCTCAGGGAACTTGCGCTCCGGGGCGTCCCGGCTTCGTTCGGAGTTGTTTTCGGCTCCTACGCCGCGGGCCGGGCCGACAAGTGGAGTGACATAGATCTCCTGGTCGTATCGCCGCTGTTCGACGGCGATTTCCCGCACGACCGCGTGTCGCTGCTGTGGCGCGTAGCTGCCCGGACGGACAACCGGATAGAGCCGATTCCGTGCGGCGAGAAACAATGGGCCGAGGACCAGCGCATCCCCATCATCGAAATCGCCCGACGCGAGGGCGTGAGAATAGACCTCGACGAAGCGGCCTGAGATCGGGCGTAGGGGTGGCATCGTCTTGGAGTGCGGCGGCCAACGGCCTCGCGCACTCGAACGAAGTGAGCGGTGTTGACGCCGCCTTGACTTGGGCGCGGCTCGACGCGCCTCCGGGGGAGTCCCATGAACCGCAACGCGATGCTTCTCGTCCTCGCCCCCGCCTCCCTCTTCGCCGCCGCATACGCCGCGCTTCGGAAGAAGAAGTATGTAGGCATAGACATCCGCCTGTACGCGATGATACGAAAGAGCGCAAGAAAGCTTCGCGTGCCGGAAGAGGCGCTCATCAACAAGTGGCTGCGCGAAAGGGTGTGAATGGAAATCAGGGA
>JACRCP010000159.1 GCA_016218965.1 Deltaproteobacteria bacterium
GCGACTCCTTTGTCAGAAGGCGCAGGAGTATGGCGATGCCGGGTCGCGAAGTTCAAATCGATTACGCTCACGATGCCTCGAAATTCCTTCAACGGTCGGCGGTTACGGTTAGCTCATGAGAAAACGTTGGGACAGCAGTGAGCACAAAACGCTTTGGGTTTGACAGGGGGAGGGGTGACGTTCTATACGATTTGACTGAGCGCCAGGGTTTCGGGGGGGGGCGGCAGGGGAGCGGATGATCAAGGGACGCATTCTGGTGGTCGATGACGACTGGTTCGCCCGCGAGCTGTATGCCGAGTATCTGCTCCAGGACGGGCACGTCGTCGAGGCCGCGGTCGACGGGCAAGAGGCTCTCGATGCGATGCACCGCCACGGCTTCGACCTCGTGATCACCGACCTCGTGCTCCCGCGGATGAGCGGCCAGGACCTCCTCGAAGAGGTCAAGCGCACGTGGCCCGACATGGCGGTCATCGTGATCGCCTCGCTCAACTCCGTCGATCCGGCGGTGCGGGCGCTCAAGGCGGGGGCGTTCGATTACCTCGTCAAGCCCCTAAACCCCGACGCCCTCAAGCTGGCCGTCCACAGGTGCCTTGAGACCCGCCGGCTCCTCAGGGAGAACACCGAGCTCAAGTCGCACGTCGATCTGTTCTCGGCGTGCCAGCGGATAAGCTCATGCCTTGACGCCGAACGGATTCACGACCTTGCCACCGAGGCGTTCGCGACCGCGCTGGGCGCCGATTCGGCGGTCTATGTCCAAGAGATAGAGGGGACGCACGATCTCGAAGCCAAGGCCCGCTTCGGGGTTTCGCGGGAGGCCGCGAGCATGCTCGCTACTCTGCTTGCGGCGCGCGTGAAAGACCTTTTGGAGGGCCAGTCGCGGGCGCCGATAGTCGAGCGGCTGAACCTGGGCGTCAAGGACAAACAGAGCGAGCTCTACACGCTGCAGTACGGCCTGTTCGTGCCGCTGGGAGAAGGGGGCAAGCGGCACGGGTGCGTGCTTCTGTGTCGCCGCGCCGGCAAGGTGAACTTTTCGCCAAAAAACATTTCGGACGCGGTCTTCATCAGCAAGAACGTCATCTCGGCCTGGGAAAACATCCAGCACTACGTCAGCGCCCGAAATCTCGCGTTCATAGACGACCTTACCGGGCTCTACAACTACCGGTACATGGAGCACGTCATAGACCGCGAGATCCGCGAGCACGACTACCCGTTCAGCCTGCTCTTCATGGACCTCGACCACTTCAAGTACGTCAACGACGAGCACGGGCACCTCGTGGGGAGCCGGCTGCTCGTCGAGACCGCGCGCGTCATCAAGCGGTGCGTGCGCGATTTCGACGTTGTGTCGCGCTACGGCGGGGACGAGTACTGCGTCATCCTGCGGCGCACGGACTCGGGCGAGGCGCTAAAGGTCGGCGAACGCATCAGGCGCTCGATCGCCGGCCACCAGTTCCTGGCGCGCGAGGGTTTGAAACTCCACATCACCACCTGCATAGGCGTCGCGACGTATCCCGAGCACGCAAAATCCAAAAAAGAGGTCATAGACCTTGCCGACATGGCGATGTACCGCGGCAAGCACACAACCCGGAACGTGATCTACGTGGCGACCCCCGCCGCCCCCGCGGCCGCCGCCGAAAAGCCCCTCCCGGCGGCCGAACCAGCCCAGGAACCCCCCGCCGCCGATCCCGCCGAGGAACCGCCCGCTTCTCCAGAAACCGCCGAAGCCGGAAAACCCAAACCCCAGGAATAACGCCGGCCTTCTGGGGGTCAGACACCGCCCGGCCACTTGCGAATCCCTGGAATATGCTGGGGGCATGGCAAGACAGAAACGAGAGGATTTCGCGGGCGCGTGGCATCACGTGATGCACCGGGGGGCCAGGCGCGCTCCCATTTTCAAGGTCCCGGCGGACTGCCAGGGATTCGTCGACGCGGCAAAGGAGATGGTCTCGAGGTTCGGCGTCGAGGTCCACGCCTACGCGCTCATGCCCAACCATTATCATCTGCTGGTCCGGAGCGTTTCGGGGAACCTCTCGGAGGCGATGCAGTACCTCAACGGGATGTACACGTTGTGGCTCAACGCGCGGCACCATTGGGACGGGCCGGTGTTCCGCGGCCGGTTCCGGAACCAGTTGGTGACCGCGGAGGGCCACCTGCGCATCCTGCTCGCGTACATCCACCTCAACCCGGTGGAGGCGCACCTTGTAACGCGGCTGAGCGACCAGGCGTGGACGAGCCACCGTGCGTACGTCGGAAAGGAAGAAGCGCCTGAGTGGCTGACGACGAAGTTGTTCCGTGACCTGCTCGGGGGACCAGCGAAACTCCACGAATTCGTGCTTTCGTATCGGCGTGGAGTCCTTGAGTATCCCGAGGACTTTAACGTTGAGACGGGGCTGTTTGGGAAGAAGGCCCTTGCGGCCGTGGGCACGGGCCGGGCCGTCGTCAAGGCCGGAGGCCGTCGCGCATCCCGGCGCGAGCACCCGCGCCTGCGGAACCGGCAGGGGTGCCAGGTTCAAAGCGCGGGGCGCGGGGAGCGCGCGGGGGAGTCGGGGACAAATCTGGGGTGACGGCGGGGTTCGGCAGGGTTTGAGGCCCGTCGGGGCTGTCAGGGTGACCGGGAAGGTCTGGCGTTCAACGGTGGAGAACGGTGCGGGATGACGGCAGGTCGGTCAAATCAGGCGGCAGCGGCGGGATTTGTGCCGCCGCTGCAAGACTTGGGGAAAAAGACAAAAAAGCCATCGAGAAGGCGCTTCGCCAAGCCAACAGGCAATGCCGTTATGTCATTGAACTCTGTTCGGATCCTAAAGGAATTGCCGAAAAAAGGCTACTCGATATTATCGAAAACACCGACAGCGAATACATTAGAGACAGGGCGATCGGAAGACTTGACATTCGCCCAGAATACGAAGACAAGCAAAAAATCATAGACCTGTTGAAACGGATCGAAAAAAAGGTGGATACGAGAGATCCCTACCGCGTCAAGGCATACAGCAAACTGTTTTTGAAAAAACTCGGTGTGGAGATCAAGGATGAGACGCCCGAAGGAACCAAGCCGGAAGGAACGCAGGGCGAGCCGACGGACGGCAAACAAAACCTGAAGCCCCCACGAGGCGGCGGGCGTGGTGGGGACAGTGGCCCGGAGCAACAAGACGGTGGCCGACCAAGCGAGCATGGGAAAAGGAAGAACGATCCGGACGAGCGGGGAACGGTTTGGCTGGCGGTGGGGGCTGGAGTGACGGTAGCGGTTGTGGCGCTGCTCGAGGCCAAGGCGTTGAGGAAGACGTAACCCATTTGTTTCCACAAGGGGTACGTGGCCGAGCAGAAGCCGACCGACCTCGTGTCGTTCATCGGCCAGTCGGGGGCGGCGGTGCCGGTTTTTTGAAAGCGGCGCCGTTTCCGGTATAATCCGCGCATGCTGTTCGGGAGGCCCGACGGGACATTGCTCAAAAACGAGGCGCCGGTCCGCGCGATCATGCCGTACCTCATGCGCGGCCGGAACGAGAGCATAGTATTTTCCGAGACGCTCTTTGACGTTTCCAAGACGCTCCCCTGGCTCAAAAGCTTCAACCGCGGGCGGCCGCCGCACGAGCAGGGGACCATCTTCCACCTGTTCCTCTGGGCTTGCGCGAGGGCGCTTCACGAACGCGGGGGGCTCAACCGCTTCGTCTCGGGCGGCCGGCTTTACAGGCGCAATGGCGTGTCGATCTCGTTTGCCGCCAAGCGCGAGATGCGCGACGGGGCGCCGTTTGTGACCGTCAAGGTCGAGTTCCCCCTGGGCGAGGAGTTCGCGGACTGCGTCGCACGCTTGAAGCAGACAATCTCTGAAGGCAGGGGCGGCCGCGCCCGCCCGGTTGACAAGGAAGTCAATCTCGTCACGAAGCTCCCCGGGCCGCTCATCCGCTTGGGCATCGCCCTCACCACGCTGCTCGACCGGGCCAACCTGATGCCCGCCTCGATGATCCGGAACGACCCGATGTACGCGTCGCTTTTCGCGGCCAACATCGGCTCGGTCGGGCTGGACGCCGTGTTCCACCACCTCTACGAGTACGGGAACGTGAGCCTGTTTGCGGTGATGGGGCGGGTCGAAAAGGCCGTCTTCGTCGGCGCGGCCGAAAAACCCGAGGTGCGCGACGGCCTCAAGGTCCGCTGGTCATTTGACGAACGCATCAATGACGGCCTCTACTGCGCCAATTCTTTAAAGCTCGTCCAGGCCGTCGTCGAGGACCCCGCCCAGTTCATTGGCTGACAAGTCGTGTTCCCACAATTCCGGCCTCGCGGGTAAAAGACGGCGTGGGCAGGGGAGTTTGGAACTTCTGGAATTAGTGTGGGTCCCTCTCTGAAAAAAAGGGGTTCAATGCCGATCTAATCGTCGGATTCGAGTTTGCCGCACTTGCGGAGGATTTTCAGACGGAAGTACTGCCAGTCATGGAAACCGTATGCGTCC
>JACRCP010000160.1 GCA_016218965.1 Deltaproteobacteria bacterium
GAGCGAAAGGCCGGTCGCAACGTGCAACAGCAGAAGCTGCAGCAGCGCATCTGGGCTCGTGACCCCGCCGCGTGCTCGTCGCATCGCACCGGTCTCCCGTGCCAGCTCGCGCCACCCCTCGGGAAGACGAGTCGCAAGCAGGCCCCATTCTTCGTTCATCAGCGTCGTGTTCATAGCGCTGATGATATGCGAGAGAGACAGGCGTGTCAAGTATTAGGTTAGTGCTTATGGGGTGCAACCCCCGGATCGGTGTCAATAGGTTGGTTCGAGCCCCGACAGGGGCGACGGATGACTGTCACCCCTTCCAGCCTTCGCAGCCGAAGCGGCTGCTTCGGCGGAGTAGGCTCGGGGTTCAAAATTCCATCCGATGCGATCCGGGGGTTCCGTCCCCTGCGGCTCCGTCACCCCCGGCTACTGACTTGCACCACTTCGTGGTCCGGCAGAAACACACGCACTCCATCCCTCAGTCGTGGGACATTGCCAAAGTTTTGGGCGAAAAAATGGTGCCCAGGGCCGGAATTGAACCAGCGACACGCGGATTTTCAGTCCGCTGCTCTACCGACTGAGCTACCTGGGCACCGTCGGAAAGGATTGGGAGGGATCCGTACCTGTCCCCCGTGTTTGAGCGTGATGAACATGCGTGATCCGGATGAAATCCTGGATGCGATCGGGAAACGGGCGATCGAGGCTCTCGGCGAAGGGCCGGACACTCCTCGCCAGCATAGGCAGGCGCGTCGTTTCATGTCGGCCCTGGAGAAGAAAAGGCGCGTTCGGACGCGGGCGCCCTTGCTGGCGGCGGCAGCGGCCGTTACTGCTGTGTTCACGATCACCGCGTCCCTGTTTTGGAAAATCGATCAGGCGAAGTTCAGGGTCGACGGCGTGTCGCAAGAGGGCGGCGGACCGATTGTGCTGAGGAGTCTCGGAGAGAAACCAATCGAGTTCTCGTTCGACGATGGAAGCCTTGTACGGTTGGAAAAATCCTCGATCGGCGGAGTGTTCGAAGCTTCCCGCAGGAAAAAGACCATTGTGCTGGGTTCAGGAACAATCTCAGCCGAGATCAAGCACGCCAGCAGCAATGAAATGTGGGTTTTCGAGGCCGGGCCGTATCGCGCGACAGTGGTCGGAACGTCGTTCTCGATGACGTGGGCGCCGGCACATGGAAAACTGGGAGTGGCAGTCTTTGACGGGAAGGTCGAAGTCAGGGGGTTCGGGATTCAGGAAAAAGGCGTGACGGTCGAAAAGGGTCACCACCTTCTCGCGAGCGGGAAGCCGGGGAGCGTATCGATCACCGTGCTCGACCGGGCCGACGGCCTGGACCCGGCCGATACGGCCGGATTGGAGCTGGAAGTCCGCGTGACCCCGCCCGGAGGCGTCAACGCTTCTCCGCACCGGGTCGATGGGCATTCTTCGGAGGGAAAAGGCCCTGGACTGGATGAACCCACCCCAGGCCGGGTGTCCGAGAAACAAGCAGTGCGCGGGGGACGGAGCGGGCATGGATTGAAACAGGCGGCGAACACGGAAAGCGCACCCCCATCACCTTCCAAGACACGGGTGGAGAGCGGCGGTGTGAACCCGCCACCGATTCTTGTCAACGGCGATCGAGCGAAACCCCCGTCACAAATTCCGGAGCCCCAGGGCCGGAAGCTTGAAGAAACTGCCGAACCGCCGGAGTCAAAAGTCGCGCTGCTGCCCGCCCCCCCCGCATGGAAGGATTTGTACTCGAAAGGCCGATATACCGACGCCCTCGCTGATGCGGAGAGGCTGGGGTTTGAGGTTCTGCTTTCCACTCATGGCGCGGATGATCTGTGGTCACTTGCCAATACCGCCCGGTACGCGAAACGACCGGATATGGCGGTGCGAGCCCTCGTTGCCCTCCGCAAAAGGTTCAGTGAAGTTCCGCACGCCAAAACCGCAGCGTTCCTGCTTGGCAAAATCGAGTTTGAGAACAACAATCATCCGGCCGAGGCCGCGGCGTGGTTCAGGACTTTCCTTGGCGAGGAACCCGATGGATCCCTGTCCGCCGAGGCAATGGGCAGGCTCATCGATGCGTGCCTGAGATCGGGACAGAAAGCCGAGGCCAGGGACACCGCGCGACGCTACCTGGCGAAGTATCCACGCGGCGCCTACGCGGAGCTGGCAGCGTTCGTCCTCGGAGAGTGACCGTTGCAGACCAACCGTGTGCTCGTGTTGATGTGCATGTTTTCGCTTGCCGCAACGGCACGCGCTTCCCCACCTGAGAATAATCGTTCGGATAGCATCAAGGTTGTGATTGACGGTATGACGCGGTGCTGCACGGCCAACGCATGGCCGGAGGCCGAGAGCAGCGTTAAGGCCGAATTGGCATCTCTTGACGTCGCCGTGGAAATCCGGGATGGGGATATGGCCCTTGAAGCGGACCGGCATGCGGGTCTGGCGGCAATTGCGGCACAGGCGAAGGCGTCATGCGCGATCAGGATCATGACGGTGCGGATGGCCGGGCACAGGCGGTCGTGTTGTTGAGCAATCCGAAAACCGGCAAACCCATAATAAAAACCGTTGAGTCTGCGGGAAAAGCCTCGTCAGATGACACGTCTGTTTTCGCCCTGAAAATAGTCGAGGCTCTGCGGGCAGGCCTTCTGGATATGGGTCTGCCGGACGTTTCCCGGAAAGTGGTTGTGAAGCGGCAGGCCGAAAAGGAGGAGACGAAACCGCAGACCGAAAAGGAGAAGACAAAACCATGGTTCAATGCGGTCATGGGGATTGGCGGCGGGGCTTTGGGTTTGGCTTCTGATGCAGGCCCCGTGGGGAACGCGAACGTGATTTTGCGGAGTTCGGTTTTTCCATCGTTCGCTATACAGGTTGAAGGGTTGTTCACCTACCCGGCCAAGGATTCCCAGAACGGAGAGGAGCGCTCTTCTTTGAGCGTCGCCATTGTGAGGGCATGGGGACTGTGGGAACCCGTTGAGTGGAGGTTTCTGCGGCTTTCAACCGGCCTGGGTTCGGGCCTTGTGACGATGAGCGGAGTTCGTTCCGGGGCGATTCCCGCCCATAATAGAACATCGACGGCGTACGTGGGAGCCACTGCCCAGATCACGGCCACCGTGTGGAGGTCGCTCGGCTTCAGCCTCGGGCTGAACGCCGGAAGATCTCTTCCCGAGGTGCAAGTCAATTTCACCGATTCGAAGGCAGCGGCATTCGGAAAACCGCCTTCGGCGCTCACCAGAACTGACCCGCTTATGCTCTACAGAACTGACCCATCGTGATGGGAGCGATCGTGATCACGATTTTGATCGCGATCGTGAACGTGATCGACGATTCCGATCGCAAGGCATCGGAAGCGACGTGAAGAACGGCGGGGCGAGGATGGGTTTTTGGAGAGGGCCGGGTTTGGCCCCAAACGGCGGCGGCGTGGCGCGGCCGCCCTTGGGGGGGTGATGTCAGTCTTGGGCCCGATTCGGGCCTGGCACGGATTTTTTCTGCGTTTCTTGATGCCACACCCCTCACCTCGTATTCTGCGGTTTTTTCTTGCGTGCCGTGAACCTTCGGAAAGAGTCTACCAGTTGGCACGGGCCCTGTAAACTTCCCCGCCCGCGCCTGTGATTGCCTTTCCCTTCGTTCCCCCATGTTTCGCCCCAACCGAACCCGCGGCACCTTTTTACACTCCGAGGGCGCTGCACGCGCACCCGATAGGGGTCTTGTCTTTATCGTCGATCTCCTCGCCTGCGTCGGGCCCGGCGCCCGCGTCATCCGTTGCCGAGCCGCTATCGAC
>JACRCP010000165.1 GCA_016218965.1 Deltaproteobacteria bacterium
GGACGCATACGGTTTCCATGACTGGCAGTACTTCCGTCTGAAAATCCTCCGCAAGTGCGGCAAACTCGAATCCGACGATTAGATCGGCATTGAACCCCTTTTTTTCAGAGAGGGACCCACACTAATTCCAGAAGTTCCGAAGTTTTTCCAGAAGGCCGTGCTCGGCCGCCAGCTCGTCAAACGTATCCGGCCTCTGCGGCGCGACCCTCCTGTCGAGAATCGCCAATTCGACGTCCGTCATTGTCCCCCGCAACCTGCGCAGCCCGCGCGGAACGATCGCGTCCAGGACCTCGTTGAGGGCGACTATGGTCTTTGTGCGTTTGCCTCTCGCCCGCCGCGACAAAAGCCGTCACGGCGCGGCGGTCACCTTGCCCCCGATGATGCTCAACCGGCCGCCCAGGGGGTCCACGGGGGGGGTGGATATGTAGCCTTTTTCGCGCAGTTCGGCGAAGTCGGCGGGATACCTCCCCTCGTTTTTGAAGAAGGCGTCTATCTCGGACTGAAGGAAACGCATCTTGCTCTTCCGGAGCGCGGTCCTCCACCTTTCGAAAGCCCTGTCTCTGAGCACGGGGTCGGGCTCGTTCCGAGCCATGTGCTCGAGGACCGGTATCATTAGGTCGGCGTCCTTGGCGTCGAGTCTGAGTTTCCGCGCCAGCTCGCTCGTCCACACCATGTCTTTGACGCCGACTCTGGCGGCGGTTTGGCCGGTATGGTCATACCACACAGCCGCCGCGGCCGGGGCCTTGTTGACGTAGTACTCGACGAAGCCGAGCAGGTAGGGCATGCGGCAGTTGTCGGGGAAGTTCACGATCCCCTTTTTAAGGATTGCCGACGCCAGGTCCCCGTTCGTGTCGCGCAGAACCAGGGTCGTCGCGCCGAAGCGGTACGCGTACTCGAACTCCGGCGCCAGGTCGGTCACCAGGTCGATGAGCGGGTGAAGGTACTTGAGGCGCTCCGGCGTCGCGTTCTCCTGGTCTCCGAAGTACTGGATCGCCTTGAGCCAGTAGTAGTCGGCGATTAGCTCGTCCTGGCCAAGCGAAAACGTCTTGACGATCGCCTTGTCGGGCAGGAACGACACCTCGTCCGGCATGGCAAAACCGGCCAGGTGCGCCTCGGCCCGGGTCCGGCTTGCGGCCGCAGCGCCGAAAAACACGGCGGCGGCGGCGGCGAATGCAAGTATGTCTCGGAAGGTGTTCATGGCCGCACGGGCGGACCGCCGGGGCTCCTCGACTTCGGCGTTTTCAACTGCACGTGCACAGAGTCTCGTCGCATACCTGCGGCGGCGGGCAGGCCGGCTGACAGCAGCTCGGCGCGTTGCAGTTGCACATTTTTAGCATTTCCTGGCACACGTACGGCTGCCCGTAGTCGTCTACGCAGTCGGCGCTGGACGCGCACTGCCTGGTGCATTTTTTGGTGAAGCTTCCGCACGTCAGGCCCGAGGCATCACAGGCGGTCGGGTCTATGGAGCAGTCGGCGCAGAGGCCGCCCATCACGGGCGTGCACGAACAGGAGCCGCCGACACAGGTGCCGGTGTAGCCGGTGCCGCAAATCGTGGCGCACTCGCCGTCGGTTATGCACTCCTGCGCTATGCACGTGGAGGCCGAGCAAACGTACGACGTGTCTTTGCACCAGAGCTTGCACTCGTCGTCCGTCGAGCAGGCGTTGCCGCAGTTTACCTCTTCGACGCAGTTGTAGGTATTGAGGTCGCACTTGGTGTAGGGCGGTGTGAGGCAGTCGTCGTCGTTGCAGCAGGTCTTTCCCGAAAGGAACTGGCACGTCCCGCCGACGCACTCCTTGCAGCTCGCATCGCACGCCGGGTCGCACTGGGGTGCCACGTAGACCGAACAGGTCTTGGTCTGGAAATCGCAACTCGTTTTGTTGTCGGGCCAGTCCTTGCAGGCGTCGTCGTTTATGCACTCGCACGTGGCGGCAAACGCGTTGCACATGTGGCCCGATGCGCATTCCTCGTCGTTTCGGCAGGCGCCCATGTCCTTGCAGGTCCCGGTGGCCTTTTCGCACCATTGGGTTATGGGGCAGTCGGTCTTGAGCTGGCAGCCGGGAACGTCCCCGCCCCCGCCGCCGTCGTCTCCGCCGCCGCCGTCGCCTCCGTCCGGGACCTCGCAGGCGACGCATTTGTTGTCAAGGCTGCAGCACGCCTTGGCCGGGTTCTTGCAGTCGGCGTTGGCGCTGCATTCGGGAGGCAGGCCGCACTTGCCGCTCTGGCAGACCTCACCCTTGGCGGTGTCGCAGTCGCTGTGGTTTTTGCAGATGAACACGCCGTGTCCGTCGGTCTCCCCGCCGTCGCCCGCACCCTCGTTTTTTGGATCCGTGCATTGCGAAACGAGAGCGCCCGCGGCCGCGATGGCCAGCGCTAGCAGAAAACCAAACAACCGGCTCTTCATGAACTGTCCTCCTAGTTGCATTGGCACGTACCGCCCTCGTCACACGCGGCCGGGGCGACACACGGCGGGTTGCAGCACGTGGGCACCGAACAGGCGCATGACCTGCCTTCGTCGCAGATTGCCGGGGCGACGCACGGCGGGTTGCAGCACGTGAACGCGGTGCACGTGCAGGTCCCGCCCTCGTCGCAAATCTCGTTGGGTTGACAGGGGGGATTGGTGCAGCACGTGGGCGCGATGCACGTGCACGTCCCGCCCTCGTCACAGGTCTCGGGGGCGACGCACGGAGGGTCGCAGCAGGTGGCGCCGGTGCACGTGCACGTCCCGCCCTCGTCGCAGGTCTCTCCGGCCTGGCACGGCGGGTTGCAGCACGACGGCTGGTTGCAGTTGCACATCTTGAAGCTCAAGATCTCCGTGCACGCATAGGCCGTTCCGGCCGCGTCAACACAGTCGGCCGCCGTCTCGCACTCCCTGTAGCACTTTTTGGTGATGAACCCGCATTTGAGCCCGGCCGCGTCGCAAACAGTGGTGTCAATGGAACAGTCGCCGCACAGCCCGGCCTGGACCGGCTCGCACACGCACGTGCCGGCGGGGCAGGTGCCGTTCTGCGGCGAGCACACCCCGGCGCAGTCGGCGTCGGCGGTGCACGTGGCCGGTCCGCACGTCCCGGCATCGCACAGGTAGCCGAAGTCGCTGCACCACTGCTTGCACTCCTGGTCGGTGGTGCACGGGTCGGTGCATGTCTTTTGCTGGACGCAGGTGCGCGTCGGGGGGTCGCAAACCAGGAGCGGCGGGTTCACGCAGTCGTCGTCCGTGCAGCACTCTATCCCGGGCTTGTACCGGCACTGGCCGTTTGTGCATTCCTGGCAAGAGGAATCGCAGGCCGGGTCGCACGTCGGCTCAACGGGGACGTCGCATTTCTTGACCTCTACGCTGCACTGCGTCCTCCCGTCGGGCCAGCCGGCGCACGACGTGTCGTCTATGCACTCGCAGGTCTGGTCGAACGCGTTGCACCGGTGTCCCGCCGCGCACTGGTCGTCAATCTGGCACGCGGTCATGTCGCGGCACCCGCCGCCGTTCAACTTGTCGCACCACTGGGTGACCGGGCAATCGGCCGTCGCCTGGCAGCCGCCCCCGTCGGCGGCCGCGTCGTCGGCGCCGTCCGTCCCGCCGTCGGTCGCGCAAGGGGCGCACTTGTACTCGGTGAGGTTGCAGCAGGCGTTGTTCTTGCAGTCGGCGTCTTTTGTGCATTCGGGCTTGGGCCTGCACTGGCCGCTTAGGCAGACCTCGCCCGCAGCCGTGTCGCAGTCCGCTTCAATCTTGCACACCTTTGGCGTTTGGCTCCCATCGGCCGGTCCCGCGTCGGCGCCGGCGTCGTTCTTGGCCGTTCCGCAGTACATGATTGCCGCGGCTCCGAAAGCCGCGGAAAGAAGCGCAACGAGTCTCGAAATCCTGGTGCCTGTCATCGTGGGGTGCTCCTTCATGGACACGAACAGAAACCCATAATCCCGCACGTGTAACCCATGCAATCGGAGTCCAGTGTGCACTGTTTGGTGCACTTTTGTGAGAAGGTGCCGCATATCATTCCGCCGGCGATGCAATCTATCAGGCTCGCGCACGCCTGGCACATGCCCGAGATCTTGGGCTGGCACGTGAAGTTGGAATCACAGTATTCGGTCGCGGGGTCGCATGGCGGGTTGCAGTTGTCCACGATGACCTGGCACGTGTACGACATCTGGTCGCAGTAGTAGCCGTTGGCGCAATGGCTGTCGTACACGCACTCTTTGCATTCGCCGGAAGGGGCGCAGTGGGGAGTGGCGCCCGAGCAGTCGGCGTCGGTGCCGCAGGTTGTGGAGACGCACGACCCGTTGACGCAGTCGTGGCCCGCACAGCAGTCGCCGACGTTGCGACAGCCCGAGACGCACGTGGGGGTGCTGCCCTGCACCATGCAGTACGAGTCGCACAGGCAGCTATAGCCGGAGCACGGGTCGCCCGCGTCAGGACCACCGCCGGTGTCGGCGACGCCGGTGTCGGCGCCGGCGTCGAAACCGCCCTCGCACGTGAACGTGGTCATGTTGCAGGTGCTCCCGGGGCAGTGGCCGTCCTGGTAGCACTGGACGCACAGGCCGATGGCGGTGTTGCAGTGCGACCTCCCGGGGTCGGTCGTGCATTGGAAATCGCTCTGACACGAACTCGGCTCGTCGCCTCCGCCGGTGTCCTTGGCGCCGGAGTCGCCTCCGCCGGTGTCGGGGGTCGCAGCCGTGTCCGCCGTGACAGGCGCATCGGTTGGGCCGCCGTCCACGTCGCACTGGTAGCACTGGTTCGTCACGAGGTTGCAGCACTTGGTCGTCCCCGAGCAGTCACCGTCCAAGTAACAGGCGCCCGTGGCGCCGCCGCACTTGCACTTGCCGCCCTGGCACTGGCCCGTGCCGCACTCGAGGCTGCTTGAGCACGACTGGCTGGGCTTGCAGGTGACGACGGGGCCGGTGTCCGCCGGACCCGCCGAGCCGTCGAACTCGGCCGGGTTGTTGTCGCTGCACCCGGCGTGACCGAACGCGAATATGCACGTCCACAACGCGGCCGCTGCGGCCGCTGCGACCGGGAATGTGAGTTTCTTCATCTGTGCCCTCGCGCAGCCCGGTGGAACCCGAATAGCAAAAGTTTAACAGTGGGTTATGCCAGGGTCAACAATTTAGTTTCCGGTGCGGGGGATCGTGACCGCCCGGTCATAGTGTCACTGTTTGCGCGCCGTCGGCTTGTCACCGGGTTCCGCCGCTGTAGGCCTCGTGATGATGTACTTGTCCACCGACATCAGGTCGTCGGTCTTGCGTGCGACGACGTAGACGCTGTTCATGCCGTCCTTGAGCTGCAGGGAAACCTTGAACGGGACGGTCTTCGTCTTCCCGTCGGCGGCCTTGTAGAACACCTTCTTGTCGTTGACCTTGACGTACACGTCCTTGATGCCGCCGGCGTCGACCGCAACGCCTTCAAGCGTGACCGAACTCGATTCGACGATGATGTTGTTCGGGACCGGTCCGATCTTGATCTCGGGGGGAGAAAGCGTCCCGTTACGGGGGCTCAGGGCCGCCTGCTGGAGCGATCGGGGCGGGACAAGTCCCGCGCCTGACACGCCGATGACGAGCTTCTCCGACGCCGACTCCCCCAGCTCCGAATCGAAGGTCGACAGCATCACCGCAAACCGGTCCTCGTGCATTTCTTTTTTGACCTCAATCGTGAGGGCGCACGCCGCGGACTTGCCTTGGGGCATGGGATCCAGCTCGCATCGGCCGTTTTTGATGAAGATCTCCTTTCCTCCCAGGTTCCTCACCGAGACCTTCGGTTTGGCGGCGGCGCCGGCGCCGAGGTTCTTCACCGTCGCCGCAATCGAGACGGTTTCGCCCGGCTCCACGTCGCCGTTTCCGTTTCCGCCGGGCGAAGGGTCTGCGATGCGGTACGTCGTCGAAAACCTCGGCCGCGGGAGCTCGGAAACGATGACCCTGCCCTTGAGCGGCTCGGAAAGGGGCGCGTCGCCCGCGTGAAGTTTCACGTGGTATTCCGAGACCCCGCTCAGGTAGTCGCGGGGCACCTTCACCTTGACCTTCCGGGCCTTTTCTCCGCCGGCGGGCACCCGCCCGAACAGGAACTCCCTGCCGTCGAGCAGATTGTCCTTGGATTCGACGACGGCGCTAAGGCGGTGGACGTCGGCGGGGCCGGCGTTCTTCGCCGTCAGCACCAGGAATGCCTCCTCGCCGGCGTTCAGTACGGGGGCGGCGGCTGCCTTGCCGTCCTTGCGCTCGATTGAAAGCCGCGCCTTGACCTGGGGCGCTGCGGCCGAGGGCCCCGGGGACCACTCGATGCCGGCCCCCCCGAGCGCCGCGGCGAGTCTCTCCTCCTCCAGGGCGGCGGTCTTTTCCTGGATTTCCTTTGCGGCCGCTATCATGGCCGACCGGGTCGGCGATTGCGTGCGCCCGATCACCAGCCGGGCGTATCGCACGGGAAAATCCTCGCTTAGGCCTTCGTCGTCTTCCTTCGCCTCTTTCTCCTTTTTCTTTTCGTCTTTTTCTTTTATGTCGTCGGCGTCATCCTCGTCGGCCCCCGGGTCCTTTTCGTCCGTGAGGAACTTGAGCGTGAGCGCCGGTTTTTCCTCGCGCGCCTTGGTGTCGTCGAGGTGCTTGGCGAGGTCCTTCTCCTTGTGCGGCCGTTCGCGGTAAAAGAGCTTGGTCCCTCGCTTGTCGACGCGCATCGGCTGGAGGAAGATGTCGGGGGAGATGCCGACCGACTGGATCGACACGTCGGCGGGCGTCAGGTACTGCGCGACGGTCAGCTTGAGGCCGGCATCGCGGCGTTCCCTCGAGAGGTCGTCGGGCGGGACCGACTTCTCGTAAAGGACCTGCACGCTCCCCTTGCCGAACGACTTCTGTCCGATGATCAACGCGCGGTCGTTGTCCTTGAGCGCCCCCGCCACGATCTCGGAGGCGCTTGCGCTCCCGCCGTTTATCAGAACGGCCACGGGGACGTCGATGCGGAACCCGGAGTCGTCCGCCTTCCGCTCCTCGACCTTGCGCCCCTCCTGGGCGACGGTCGACACGATGATCCCGGATTTCAAAAAGAAATTCGAGATCTTGATTGATGACTCGAGCAGCCCGCCCGGGTTGTCCCGCATGTCGAGGACCAGCCCGCGGAGATGCCCCTTGTTTTCGTCCTTGAGCCTGTTGAAGTGGGCGGTGAGGTCGCCCGCCGATTCCTCGCTGAACTGCAACAGCCTGATCCAGCCGACCCCGTCCGGGAGGAGTTTCGACTCGATGGTGACGATCTTGATCTCCTCGCGCGTCAGCGTGTATTTCCTGGGCTCGGCGAGGCCCTCGCGCATTATCCAGATCGTCACCTTGGTGCCCGGGGTGCCCCGAAGGCGGTTGACCGCCTCGTCGATGTTCATGTTGGCGGTCGATTCGTCGTCGATTCGGACGATCTTGTCGAGCTTCTTGAGACCCGCGCGCCAGGCCGGCGTATCCTTGAGCGGGGCAACGATGGTGATGTACCCGTCGCGGGCCTGGATCTGGATCCCCAAGCCGCCGAACTTGCCCTTGGTCGACGTCTTGATCTCCTTGTACGAGTCGGGTTTTAGGAAGAACGAGTGAGGGTCGAGCGTCGAGAGCATCCCGTTGACGGCCGCGTACTCGATCTCGCGCACGTCGGTCGAGGCCGTCAGGTTGGCCTGCATGAACGTGAAGATGTCCTTGATTTTCCAGGCCATCTCCCAGATGGTGTTGATGTCGGTGACCGCGAATTCCTGGCGGCGCTCGCCGGTCTGGACCGTGATCGAACGCCTGTTCTCGGCCTCGGTGACGATGACCTCGGGGACCAGCCGCTCGACGTGGTTGAGCGCGGCCGAAAGCATCTCGCGCGGGCCGATCCGTTTCTGGTCGATGTAGTTGTCCTTGATGTTCAGGATGACCCAGTTGAACATCTTCATGTCGGCGAGCTGGTATGCCCGCGGGGCATCGCCGAGCACGGCACGCACGTCCCCGTGCGGGCCCGCCGGGGCGGCGGAGAGAAGGGCCGCGAGCACCGCGATCTTCAATATCCGTTCAAGGTTCATCCGCCGGTCCTTTCGGGGACGTGGGTCCCGATGGTCATTTTTCGTCCGGACTTCCCGGGGCGTCGCCGAGCAGCCGATCGAGCACGGGTTTCATCCGGGCCGCGCCCGCCCGGGCGGCGTTCATTATCGAACATATGCGCGCCACGGCCGCCGGGACGGCGTCGTTTTCGACGATGTAATCATACTCCCTTCCTGCCGCGATTTCGAGCCTTGCGTTCGAAAGCCGGACGGCGGTTTCGCCGTCCGTCTCGGACGCCCGCTTCACGAGGCGCCCCTTCATCTCGTCAAACGTCGGCGGCGCCAGAAACACGAGCAGTGCGTCGGGGTACTTCTTCTTGATCGCCCGGCCTCCCTGCACGTCGATGACCATGAGCACGTCGTTGCCCGACGCGGCCTCGCGCCGGACGAACGCCTCGGGCGTCCCGTAGCGGTGCATGTGGACCTTCGCCCACTCGAGGAACTCCCCCGCCGCAGCCATCCGATCGAATTCCGCGTCGCCCACAAAAACGTACGCTTCGCCCGTCCGCTCGCCCGGCCGCGGGGGGCGCGTCGTCACCGAAACCGAACGCACAAGGCGCGGGCACTCGCGGAGGAGCTGCCGCGCGACGGTGGTCTTTCCCGTGCCCGAGGCGGCCGAGAGCACCAGGAGGAGGCCGTGCGCCGGTGTGGCCGCGGGGGTCATTCGACGTTCTGCACCTGTTCGCGCATGCGGTCGAGGTCGGTCTTGATCTCAATCACCAGCCGGGAAACGGGAAGCGACTGGGTCTTGGACGCGATCGTGTTGGCCTCACGGTTCATCTCCTGGATGATGAAATCCATCTTTTTTCCGGCGGTTTCCGCACACCCGAAGAGGGCCCCGAACTGCGAAAGGTGGCTTGCGAGCCTTTCCAGCTCCTCGTTGATGTCGCTGCGCTCCGCGTGGTAGAGGACCTCCTGTTCGAGCCTGTAGCTGTCGGGCTGGATGTCGCCCAGGACCTGGGACACGCGGGATTTCAGCCTTTCGCGGTGGGACTCAAGCGCCTTGGGCGCTTCGGCGGCGACCGCCGAGACGTGTTCGCCGATGCGGTCGAGGTACCGCCGGAGACTTTCCTCGATGGACGCCCCCTCTTTCGCGCGCATCTGCTCGAACGCCAGGAGGGCCTTTTCGACGGCCGGCGTAAGGAGCGTGAAAACGCCGTCGAGGTCCTCCACCGTCACCTCGTAGTCCACCACGTCCTTGAGCGCCAGCAGGGCGCCCGCAGTGAGGTCGTTTCGGAGGCCCGCCTCTTCGCCGAGCCGGCCGGCGATCTCGATGTAGCGTTTCGCCAGTTCCATGTTCAGCCTGGGCTTGCGGAGCGATCCGGTCTGGCCCGATCTCGTGACGAAGACGTCCAGGCTCCCGCGCTTGATGCGTTTTCGCAGGAACTCGGTTATCCGGGGCTCGAGCGCGAGGAGATCGATGGGGAGGTGGACGCGGATCTCGAGGAACTTGTGGTTTACCGCCTTTAACTCGGCGACATACCCGGCATCCCCCCTGGCGAGGCCATATCCGGTCATGCTCATCAACGGCATCGGAAGTCCTTTGCGGCGTTCATTCCCGGGCCCGCAACCTTTTAATATAGGTTGAACGCAGCGTTTTCAAGGCATTTCGGAGGGCCGGCGCAGAGTAGTCCGGGTACGTCCACGGGAGCGGCGCGAAGGCCCCGTCGCGAAAAACCAGGGTCAGGTCGGCGAATATCCCGTCGCGGAGGAACACGCGATGAGAGTAGGGCTTTGTCGTGGCGAGGACCAGGTTCTCGGCGGTCAGGAGACCGGGATCGATGTTGACCCGTCTTCGGCCGTCGGGCGCTTGAAGGCTCGTCTCGATCCCATTGGTCGTCAGCTTGATGGCCGCCAGGGTGTCGCGCTCGGCAAGCCCTTCGGCCATCCACAGGACGCGGCGGAGCGGCGCCCCCATCTCCGCCGTGTAGTAGCCGGTGAAATCGAATGGGAAGACTTCGGGAAAGACCTCACCCGCCCCGAAAGGCCCTTCTAAAAGACGCAGGGCCTCGTCGCGCGCGGAACCATCCGCAAAGAGGACGCTCACCACAAGTGCGGCAGGCAGGGGCTTCGTCGGTGTTCCCAAGATTCACTCTTCGATCCGGTAGAACCACGCCTCGCCGGTGAGCACGGGGAGATCCCGGACGGCCTTCAGGGCGCCACGGACGTCGCGCTCGCGCGCGCGGTGGCTGATTATCTGGACCAACCCATGTCCGTTTCTGGGCTCGGGGAGGTGCGCGTGGGCCGATTCGATGTTGATCCCGTAGCTCCCGAGCGTCGAGGCGATCCGCCCTATCACGCCGGGCTTGTCCACGACGGGGAAGATCATGTAGTACCCGGTTTCAACGTCGCCTATCGGCACGTGTTCGATGTCGTCATATGTCCATTGCCGGTCGAACCAGGACGTTCCTTCGCGCCGCGCGAGCCTCGCGACGTCCGAGAGCACGGCGCCCGCCGCGGGGGAGGGACCCGCGCCCTTGCCGTAAAGCATCACTTCGCCCGTGACGTCGCCTGTCAGGAAGAAGGCGTTGAATTCGTCGCGGACGGCGGCCAGGGGATGCCGCGAGTTGACCAGCGCCGGGTGCACCCGGAGTTCGACGCCGTGGGGGGTGCGGCGGCCGATGGCCAGGAGCTTGATGACGTAGTCGAAGCCGGCGACCAGCGCCATGTCCTGGGCGGTGACGCGGGTGATCCCTTCCGTGTAGATCTCGTGCGCGGGGATCCCCGCTCCGAACGCGAGGGCCGCGAGGATGGAAAGTTTCTGCGCGGCGTCGGTGCCCTCGACGTCAAAGGAGGCGTCCGGCTCGGCGAAGCCGCGCTCCTGCGCCAGCAGGAGGGCCTGGTCGTACCCCATCCCTTCTTCCTTCATGCGCGTCAGGATGAAGTTGGTCGTACCGTTGACGATCCCCGCCACGCGGTGAAAGCGGTTGGCGTTGAGCGTCTCGGCCACCGAGGCGATGACCGGCACCCCGCCGCCGACCGCCGCCTCGAAGCAGAGGCCGCAGCCTTTCGATGCCGCGAGCCTTGTGAGTTCCACGCCGCTTTGGGCCAGGAGCGCCTTGTTTGCCGTCACGGTGTGGCGGCAGCGCCCGAGGGAGTCGAAGACGGCGTCCTTGGCGTCGCCTGTGCCGCCGATGAGCTCCACTACGACGTCTATGCCGGGCATCGCCGCGACCGCGTTCCAGCCGGCGACGATCCTGTCGGCGGGGACCCACTCGGGGCGCGGCTTGCCGGGGTGCGCCACCCCGACCGCGGCGATCTCGAAGCGGATTCCGTCGCGCCGCTCAAAGAGGTCGCGGGTGTCGCGCACCAGTCTGCAAAGCTCGGACCCGACGACGCCGCAGCCGAAAAGCCCTATCCGCACAGTTTTCATGCCAGAAACTCCCGTAGAAGTCGGTTCAACTGATCCCACTCGATTAGAAAAGCGTCGTGGCCGTTTTCCGACGCTATGACCCCCAGTCTTGCGTCGCCTCCCGCCTCGCAGATGCGCGCCACGATCTCCTCCTGCTCGTCGGGCGGGAAGAGATGGTCGGTGTCGATGCCGACCGCGAGGACCCTCGAACGGATCCTCGAAAGCGCCTGCCCAAGGCTCCCGTGCGTCTCGCCCAGGTCGAACATGTCGGCGGCGCGGGTGATGAACTCGTAGGCCGTCGGGTCGAAGCGCTGGTCGAGCTTTTCGCCCTGGTATCGAAGGTAGCTTTCGACCGCGAAGGAACAGCCGCGGTCCTGCCAGTGCAGGTCGGCACGCGCACGGCGGTATCGCGCGACGAACTCAGCCCGGCTGCGGTACGTCACGATCCCGACCATCCGCGCGGCCTCGAGCGCCCGCCCGAGGATCTCGCGACTTCCGGAGTCGCGTCCGAGCGACAGGATCCGCCGCATGATCTCGTGGAATGCGATGACCCACGGGCTGGCCCGAAAAGACGTCGCAATGGGCACGATGGCCGCTACCGATCCGGGGTATCGTGCGGCGTAGTCGAGCACGACCATCCCGCCGACCGACCCGCCCACGGCCGCCGCCCACGTCCCTACGCCCAGATGGTCGGCCAGCGCCTTGTGGACGCGGGTGACGTCGCCTATGGTCATCTGCGGGAAGCCCGCCCCGTATGGTCTGCCGGTGGAGGGGTCGATCGACGTGGGTCCCGTCGTCCCGTAGTTCGACCCGAGCCAGTTTGCGCAGACGATGAAGTGCCTGTCCGGGTCGAGGCCCCGGCCGCCCCCCAGGGCGCCTTCGAACCAGCCGGGCCGGTCGGACGGGCCGTGCGAGGCGGCGTGGCTGTCGCCCGTGAGCGCGTGGACGAGAAGGATCGCGTTGCCGCGCGCCTCGGAAAGCCTCCCCCACGTTTCGTACGCCACCTCCACGGGGCGGAGCACGTCGCCGCCTTCGAGCTTGAGGGGTTCGTCCTTGAACAACACTGCAAGCCGCACCGTGTTCCGGTACGTTCCGATTTTCACCTCGACTACAGGATCTTCGGTCGTTCTCACGGCAATCTCATGGCCTCCCATATGTCGTCGACGGGTTCGGTTCCCACGGAAACGCGAACCAGGTGAAAGTCGAGCTTCTGCGACGCCAAAAACGCCGGGTCGGCATGGTAGTGCGCCAGCATCACATAGGGGCAGAGCATTGTGGACTCCCCGCCAAGACCGGGCCCTTTCCGGACGGGAGGCGTAACGTTGTCGTAGAAGCGGCGAAGGGCCTCGCGGCCCCCGTCCTTGAGCACGAACGAGAGCAGGCCGCTGCGGCCGGGCTTGAGGAAGGCGGCTGCCATCTCCTCCTGGCGCGGCGAAACCGTGCCCGGGTGGAACACCTTCGCCACAGCCGGCGATCCGGCCAGCCGACGCGCGATCTCCGCCGCGTTCCGGTTGATCGTCTCCATCCGTCGTTCGAACCCGCGCATGTTTCCGAAGAGGACCTTCATCTGGTTTGCGCTCATCGAAAGGTCGAGCGCGTCGCGGACGCCCGCGAACGCCCCCAGAAGTTCGGTCGAGGCGGCGGTGATGACGCCGCCCAGGTGGTCGTAGCGGCCGCTCAGGAACTTCGAGGTCGAATGCATGACGAAATCGAAACCGTGCTCGAGCGGGCGCCAGTTGAACGGGGTGGCGATCGTCGCGTCCGCGCCAAGAATGGCCCCGCGCTCGCGGGCGGCCCGCACGATCCCGGGTATGTCCGGAATGGTGAGTCGCGGATTCGTCGGCGCCTCGAAGAACACGACCGAAGGGTGGCTCCGGATCGCCGCGTCCACCAGTTCGACGCCGGCGTCTTCGGGGAGCCACGTGCACGCCAGGCCCCGCGTCTCGGCCGGCCACTTCGACGCGATCTCGCAGGTGTCCACGTACGCGGGGCCGACGACCACCATGCGCCTGCCGAAGCGCGCCGCCCCGACGACGATGGTCGAGATTGCCGCCATCCCCGACTGGAAGAGGAGGGCGCCGTTGGCCCGCGGGCCCTCAAGCGCAGCGAGCCGCTGCGCGAGGGCGGCCTCGCTGAAACCCTCGGGCTCAGCCGCGGCCCTCCCGGCGACGGCATGAACGTCGAACCCGAAGCCCCAGACCCTTCGCAGAAGTTTCAGCCTTTCGTGGTCGTCCTTGTCGCGGGCGCAGACGACCGTCACGCGGTCGCCGTCGACGACCTTGAAATCGGCGGTGTCCGTCCAGCGTCCCGCCAGCGGAGCGCCGGGGTGGAGGACGGCAATCAGTTCCTCGAGCGCCGCGTCGAGCGAAAAAGGCACGACTCCGCGCGCGAACCTCTGGGAGAAATCGCGCATGACGAAGAGGGCCTGGCGCCGCGAGGGAAAGGCGACGGCAAAAGGCATTCCCGTTTCCGCTGCTGCCGCGCGCTCGCGGGCCGTCACGGCGCGGTGTGGGACGAACCTCGGGTATCCCTGCGTGAGGTTGATTCTCCCTTCCTCGTAGTCGATCACGTCGTCAAGGGTGTTGAACTCGACGGAGATTCCGAACTCGCCGCCGATGGGGACGGTGTTGAATGGCCGGCAGCTCAAACCATCGCCTCCATGGTCGAGAGTGCGGCGTCGAGGTCCCGCCCGTTGTTGTAGTAGTGCACGGCAAAGCGAAGGACGCGGGGTTGTCCGTCTTCGGGGTCGGGGCGCAAGGCCGCCAGGATCCCCGCCTTTTCGAGACCCTTGTGAAACCGCGGCGCACGGGCGTCGCGAATCGAAACGATCCCGCTCTGGGCAGGTCCGTCCGCGCCCATCACCGGAAGGCCCGCCCCAAGAAGTCCCCGCCGAAGCCGCTCGGCAAGCGACAGTACGCGCTCTTCGATGAGGCGGACTCCCCGGCGCAGGTCGCCGCCGCCGATTCGTTTGACCAGCCTAAGCGATCCCCTGAGCGCCAGCAGGCCGGCAAACGGCGGGAAGCCGCCGCCGGTGTCGAGTGACGCGACGCGCGGAAGAGGGCGGGTGTTTTCGGGGTCCATGCGGTACGGGTCCTTGACGCTCAGCCACCCGGTCAACGGCGGGAGACCGTACTCCTCAATCAAAGTTTTCCGGATGAAGACAAAACCCGAGCCGTAGCCGGCGCACGCCCACTTGAGCCCCGAGGCGAACATCATGTCGATGCCGTCGCGGACGTCTATGCGGAGCGCGCCGAACGACTGCGTCGCGTTGATTGCGAGGAGCATCTTGTTGCGCCGGCAGAGCGCGGCCGCCTTTGCGATGTTGAGCGTCTCTCCGTTCAGGAAGCAGACGTGCGCGCCGACCACGGCACTCTTCCCACCCTTTGCACCCTTTACACCTTGGCCCGGCGTTTTCCGCCCCAGTTTCTCGATCCACGCCCCGCCCCGCGGCGCCCCGAGCGCGACGGTGCGAAAACCCGCGTTCCTGATCGCATGAATCGTCGCCGGGAAGTCGAGGCGCGGGTGAAAGACCGTCTCGACTCCGGCTCGACGGAGCATCTCCGCGGCCACGATGGCCCCCGATGACGCGTTGACGGTAAAAGCGATCTCGTCGGGCGACGCGCCGACGTATTCGGCGATCAAGGCGCGAAGGTCGTCAAGCTCGCCCATGTACCTTTTGTAGTGGAGGTCGCCGTCGCGAAGCATCTCGTCAAGATACGCCTTTGCTGAAAGGTACGCCGACCGGCACATCGGCGAGCCGCCGGCGGCCTTGAGGTACACGGCCTTCGAAAGCGCCGGGAACTCGGTTTCCCTGATTTTCTCCCAGTCTGGCGACATACTACTTAAACCCGAGACCGGCGCTGGTGCACGCGCAGCCGATGGGCGTTTTGTCCTTGTCCGAGATCTCTTCGCCGGCGTCGGCCGCCGGCGCGTCCGCCGCAGCGGCATCTGCGAAGGCGGATCCCCCGTCTGCAATGGCGCAATCCGGATCGCACGCGCAGCCGGTGTCGCACTTTTTCCTGGACTTGTCGCACGCGCACACGCCCGTGTCGGGGCCGGTGTCTGCACCAGTGTCGGCGGCACCAACATCGGACGCGTCCTGAGCGCCGTCGAAGGACGCATCGGACGCATCGGACGGATGGGACCCGTCGGACGCGGCGTCGAGGCCGCCGTCGGGTGTTCCCGCATCTGCACCGGCGTCCACCCCCGTATCTGGTGTTCTGCCGTCTGTCCCGGCGTCTTCGACGGTCCCACCATCGA
>JACRCP010000162.1 GCA_016218965.1 Deltaproteobacteria bacterium
CTCGTCGTTTTGCATCACCTGCCGCGCCTTCCAGCCGGACACTGATTTCACGATCAACTCGTCGTTTTCGCAGACGCCGGCGGTGGACTGGTAGAGACTCGATTGCGCGGCGTTGAATTCGATCCCGATATCCAAACCGCCGTCCGAGCCACCGTCCTGACCGCCGTCGAAGGACCCGTCCGGTCCGGCGTCGTCCAACACGGCGTCTCCGCCGGTATCCACGCCCGTGTCGGCCGCGTCGTCGAAACCGGCATCGGACGCATCGGGCGGGTAAAACGAATCGGATCCCACGTCACTGGCGGCATCCGACACATCGGGAGCACTTGCGACGTCGGCTGCGCCGCCGTCCCTGCGTGGCTCCCCTACGTCCGTCGCCCTGGCGTCGCGGTCGGGCGGGATGCCCTCGCCGCAGATGCCGTCTGCGCCGCAGAACATTCCAGTGGGGCAGTTGTCGTCCTTCACACACGAGATGTCGCCGACGCCGACGGGGCAACCCATTGCGAAAACGAGTGAGGACATTGCCGTCAGTGTGATGACCGCTTGTTTCATCTCACCAGGTCCCCTCGATCCCCATGCCGCCCGGCGTTACGACGGGTTTCACCTCGGCGCCGGGGACGACGAACCTCTTTGATTCGCGAAGGTGAAGGAACATGAAGACCGAACCCGTGACGGCGGCCGCGGCGGTCGCGCCGAAGAGGACGTCGGCCGCAAGCGCCTTGTTCTCGTAGCCGCTCTTCAAGTCGTCGGCCTGCGCCCTGGTCCGGGCCGTGTCGATCTCTTGAAGCTGGTTCTGCTCGCCGCCGGCGACCAGCCCGAGCGCAAGGCCCGTGACGCCGAACGCCACCCCCGCGCCGTACGAGATCATGCTGTAGAGCCAGTACCGGGGCTTCTCAGCCGACACAACCTGCTTCGTCTCGACGGTCGGGACCGCGCCGGAATCGATCTTTCCGGCGCTCAGCGTTCTGTCGGCGGGCCTGTGCCACAGGCTGTCGCCCCACGGGAAAAGGACCGTCAGCGCATCCGGCAGGACTTTGAGAAAGCGGTCCTCCGAGCCGGCCTCGAGTTGTTTCGAATAGACCGAATCGACGGTGGCCGTGCGGATGTCCAGAAGCCGGAGGTTCAAAACGTGCGTATCGCCGAGTTTCCCGACGTTGCCCAAGACGAGCTTGTCCACGCCCAACGCACCGCCTATGGCCACCGCGCACGACGTGTCGGTGCACCCCGCCATCTGCTTTTTCTGCTCGTAGTTGAGCATCACGTCTATGTCTTTTGAACTGATGACCTTGGTATCGGGGATCTTGGAAAGTTCCGAGACGATCGTGTCGGTGAGAAGAGATGCCACTCTTGGGTCCACGCCGAGAGCGTCGAGCTGGAACACGGCCACGCTCATCGGCTGCCGTTTTTCCTTCGAGGGCTGGGCTATCGGGACCAAATCCGGCCACTGCGCTTCGGCGCCCGACGGATTCGGGGTTTGGGCGAAACCTCGGGCGGGAAGAGTCGCGAAAACGGCGAGAAGAACAGAAAAGATGTCAACTAAAGATCGGACGGACGGACGGACGGAGCAATCGGTGTGCCAGTGAATTTTGCGTGCTTGGCGGGTTCATCGGCGTCTCCACTCGAAGCTTTCGACCTTTGGCTTTCAACCGGCACCTCGAATCGAGGTGTGGTGCCGGCGACTTCGCGGGTGGGTTTTTGCGCGTTCTTCCGCTTCGTTTTGAATGACTATCAACGGTCTGGCCGGCGGGGAGGGCACGGGAATACCTTGTTCCGGGAGAAGGCTCAGATGCTCGTCCATTCCGTGCTGCGCCTTGTAGACGCAATCTTCTATCGAGTGCCCTACGCCGGTAAATCCCTCGAGGTCCGGGGAGAAGAACCCGAAAAAGTTGGGGTCTCTCGTGGCTTCAATGACCAATGAGTACTTCATTCGAATCATGATCGACCCTTTCTCTTTGACCAGTCTGAAACCGTGTTGTTCCAAGAGCCGCACTACCTCGCTGAACTTCACGTCTTCGGACCTCCGTCGGACACCGGACCAAGTTACCACCACGGGCACGGCGCGGTCAAACCGAAGTCCCTCGTGTTTGGCAGCGCTCCTCATGAACACGGTCTTGCGGCCGGAGCAAGCTCCAGCGGGGCCAAAGCGCAAGCAAGCTTGCGCACTCCAAAACTTCCGGGTGCAAAAGCGGCGGCGGTGTGATATCAACCAAAACCGTGTCGGAGAGTCGAGGAGTCTTGGAGTTGCAGAGTTCCGGCGGTGACGGTTGATGGACGCCCTGCTGGTCCTTGAAGACGGACGCACTTTTCGCGGCAGGCCGTTCGGCCGGTTCGGGACGGCCGCCGGCGAGGTCGTGTTCAACACGGCGCTTACCGGGTATCAGGAAGTCCTAAGCGACCCCTCGTACCGCGGCCAGATGGTCGCCATGTGCAATCCGCTCATCGGCAACTACGGCGTCTGCCCCGACGACCACGAGTCCGACCGGATCCACATGGCCGGGTTCATAGTGCGCGAGCTGTCACACGAATTCTCGAACTGGCGCGCCGCAAAATCGCTCGACCGCTGGCTCGACGAGTCCGGTGTCGTCGGGATTCAGGAGGTCGATACCCGCGCGCTCACGCGCCACGTCCGCGAGCGCGGCGCCATGATGGGGTTGATCTCCGGCGATGATGCCGACCCGCAGCGCCTGCTCGATCGCCTGCGGGATGTGCCCCCCATTGGGTCCCGGGAGCTCGTGAGCGAGGTGACCTGCGCGGCCCCGTACCGCTTTCCGGCCGAGGGGCCGGCCAAACGCGCGGTTGCAGTGCTGGACTTCGGCGCCAAGCGCAACATCCTGAGAAGCCTTTCCGCGCTCGGGATCGAGTGCTTGGTGTTCCCGGCGAGGACCGCGCCGCAAGACCTGCTCAAAAGCGGCGCGCAGGGGCTGGTGCTCTCGAACGGGCCTGGCGATCCGGCAACCGTGGACTACGCGATCGAGACGACCGGAACCCTTCTCGGGAAACTTCCGATACTTGGCATCTGCCTCGGCCACCAGATCCTTGGACTCGCGCTGGGCGGGAAGACCTTCAAGCTGCGCTTCGGCCACCACGGCGGGAATCATCCGGTCAAGGACCTCACGACGGGGCTCATCGAGATCACCAGCCAGAACCACAACTACGCCGTTGACCCCAAAACCGTCGAGGCGGCAGGGGCCGAGGTGACGCACATCAATTTGAACGACATGACCTGCGAGGGGATGCGGTCGGGGCCGCGCCGGTTCATGAGCCTGCAGTACCACCCGGAGTCCGCCCCGGGTCCGCACGACTCGCGGCACCTGTTCTTGAGGTTCGTGGAAGGCCTGCCCGCCGCAGGCGCCGGGGGCCCCGGTCGCTGATGCCCAAGAGGACCGACATCTCCACCGTCTTCGTGCTCGGTTCGGGGCCCATCGTGATAGGCCAGGCGTGCGAGTTCGACTACTCGGGCTCGCAGGCCTGCCGCGCGCTGCTCGAAGAGGGCTACAGGGTCGTGCTGGTCAACTCCAACCCGGCGACCATCATGACCGACCCCGAGCTTGCCACCCGCACGTACATCGAGCCGCTCACCGTCAGCTCGGTCGCGAAGATCATCGAGAGGGAACGGCCGGACGTCATCCTCCCGACGGTCGGAGGCCAGACCGCGCTCAACCTGGCCGTCAAGCTCGCCGAGTCCGGCATCCTCCGCGAGCACGGCGTGAGGCTCATCGGCGCCAAGCTCGACGCAATACGCATGGCCGAGGACCGGCGCCTCTTCCGATCGGCCATGGAGTCGGCCGGACTCGACGTCCCGCGCTCGGCCACCACATCGTCGGTAAAGGACGCGCTCGAAATCGTCAGGGACATCGGATACCCGGCCATCATCCGCCCCTCGTTCACCCTGGGCGGAACGGGGTCGGGGATCGCATACAACCGCGAGGAGTTCGAGGAGCTGGTCAAGCACGGAATCGACGTCTCCCCGGTCCACGAAGTTCTCGTCGAGGAGTCGGTGCTCGGCTGGAAGGAATTCGAGCTCGAGGTGATGCGCGACCTCCGCGACAACGTGGTGGTCGTGTGCACCATCGAGAACATGGATCCCATGGGCGTGCACACCGGGGATTCGATAACGGTGGCCCCCGGACAGACCCTCACGGACGTCGAGTTCCAGCGGCTTCGCGACATGGCCAAGATCGTCATGCGCCGCATAGGCGTCGAGACCGGCGGGAGCAACGTCCAGTTTGCCATCCACCCGAAGACCGGCCGCACGGTGGTCATCGAGATGAACCCGCGCGTGTCCCGATCGTCGGCGCTGGCGAGCAAGGCAACGGGTTTTCCGATCGCCCGGATCGCGGCCAAGCTGGCCGTCGGCTACTCCCTCGACGAGCTCCCCAACGAAATCACCGGCAAGACCATGGCCTGCTTCGAGCCGGTGCAGGACTACTGTGTAGTGAAGGTCCCGCGGTTCGACTTCGAAAAGTTCCCCGCCGCGCCCGACCGACTGGGGACGCAGATGGCCTCGGTGGGCGAGTGCATGGCGATCGGGCGCACGTTTCGCGAGGCCCTCCAAAAGGCATTCCGGTCGCTCGAGAAGGGCCGGCACGGCGTGGGCGCCGACGGCGCAGGGCGGGATTCGCTCGCGGATATGCGGCAGGCCCTGAGGACCGCGTCCTCGATGCGCGTGTTCCACGTCCGGCAGGCGCTCATGTCGGGGATGGCCCCCGACGCCGTGGCGCGGCTCACCGGCATAGACCCCTGGTTCATCGGCCAGATCGCCGAGATCGTCAGGATGGAGGGGCATCTCCGGGCATTTTCGGTGGGCGACCTCCCCGCCGAGCTTTTGCGCCGGGCCAAGCGGAACGGGTTTGCCGACGCGCAGATCGCCCACCTCACCGCCTCGACGGAGGCACAGGTGAGGTCGCGTCGCGAGTCCGAAGGTTTGTATCCGGTGTTCAAGACCGTGGACACGTGCTCGGCCGAGTTCGAGGCCAAAACGCCGTACCACTACTCGTGCTACGACGACGAAAACGAGGCCGTGCGCACCGATCGCCCCAAGGCCATCGTGCTCGGGGGCGGGCCGAACCGCATCGGCCAGGGGATCGAGTTCGACTACTGCTGCGTTCACGCCGTGCTGGCCCTCCAGTCGCTGGGGTTCGAAGCCATAATGATCAACAACAACCCCTCGACTGTCTCGACCGACTTTGACATCCCCGACAAGCTGTACATCGAGCCTCTGACCCTGGAGCACGTCCTCGAGATCGTGCGTTTCGAAAAACCCGACGGCGTGCTCGTCCAGTTCGGCGGGCAGACCCCCCTCAAGCTGGCCCGGGGCCTTCAGGCGGCCGGCGTCCCAATCCTGGGCACGTCGCCCGACTCGATAGATCTGGCCGAAGACCGCGAGCGGTTCGGCGCCCTCCTCCAGGACCTGAACATCCCCTGCCCAACCTTCGGCGCGGCGCGATCAATCGACGAGGCGAGGCGGGTCGCGGACCGGATAGGGTATCCGGTGCTCGTGCGGCCGTCGTACGTCCTGGGCGGCCGGGCGATGGTCGTGGTCTACGACCCCGAAGACCTCGAGAGGCACATGCTTTGCGCCATCAAGGCGTCCCCCGAACACCCGGTGCTCATCGATCGGTATCTGGAGGACTCTTTCGAGGTGGACGTCGACGCAGTCTCGGACGGGACCGCCGTGCTCATCGGCGGCATCATGCAGCACATCGAGGAGGCCGGGATACACTCGGGCGACTCGGCCTGCGTCCTGCCCTCGTACCTCATCCGCGAGGAGGACAAGGAGCGCATGCGCCTTTACACGCGCTGGCTCGCGCTCGCGCTTGGAGTCAAAGGGCTGCTCAACATCCAGTACGCAATCAAGGACGGGGTCGTCTACGTCCTCGAGGTCAACCCGCGCGCCTCGCGGACGGTCCCGTTCGTCTCGAAGGCAACCGGCGTCCCGCTGGCGAAAGTGGCGGCGATGTGCGCCGCCGGGAAGACGCTTGCCGGGCTGGGGTTTGCGGCCGGGGAGCTTTCGCCCAACGGCTACTTCGTCAAGGAGTCGGTCTTCCCGTTCGACCGGTTCCCCGGAGTCGACACGGTGCTGGGCCCCGAAATGCGATCGACCGGCGAGGTCATGGGACACGCCCGGAGCTTCGGCGTCGCGTTCGCGAAATCGCAGCAGGGGACGGGGCAGGCCCTCCCGACAAGAGGGACGGTCTTCGTGAGCGTCAACGAGTTCGACAAGCAAAACGTCGTCCCCATCGTGCGCGACCTCGCGGAACTTGGGTTCAGAATCGTCTCGTCCGAGGGGACAGGACAGGCGCTTCGCGCGGCCGGCCTCGCGGTTGACCGGGTCTACAAGGTCAACGAAGGACGGCCAAACGTAGTGGACCTCGTCAAAAACGGCGAGATAGACGTGATTATCAACACTCCGCTCGGCCGCGAGTCGTTCTACGACGAAAAAGCCATGCGCCGCGCCGCGTTCGAGCACAACGTTCTCACCATCACGACGCTTTCGGCCGCCCGCGCCGCCGTCGAGGCCGTCCGCGCCGTCAAATCCGGCTCCACCGAAGTCCGCCCGCTGCAGGAGGTGTACGCGAAATCGTAAGGCGACCGGTTCCCGGCGCCCGCATGCCGAACCGCGCGCGTGAGCAAGCGGTGCAACTTCGGCGCTACGTAGAACCTCCGGCCCCGTGGCTTTTCCATCGGCGTGTCGATCCTCCGGGACCTGATTGTCCTGCCAACCGGCCCCGTGTTCAGCTGACGTCACGCCCCTGATTCCTGGCCGCCCGGGAAACGGCAGAGCGGACGAAAGTCGGCGTGGAAATCACCCGGAGTGATGAACCGCACCTCGGTCCGGCCGATTCTCTGCGTCGGCAAGCGGCGCGCGTTGACAAGAAGGAAAAACGGGGGTTGGTAGGCGTCGATGAAGCTCCTCGCCGAGCGCGTGAGGCTGTCGCGGGCATCGCCCGCTTTCACCTCGACCGCTACTTGCGACCCGCGGCTCTCGAACACGAAATCCACCTCGGCCCCCGCCTTGCTGCGCCAGTAGCGTATCGAATCGAGAATCGGGTTGCTGTACTTGAGCATCTCGCTCAAGACGAGATTCTCCCAGAGTGCACCCTGGTCAGCCCGCCCCCGGGAAGGCGCAAAACCGCCGAAGATCAGGTTCCTGACGCCGTTGTCCACAAAGAAGATCTTCGGCGCGCTGGTCAGTTCGGCCCGTTTTCCCCCGATGAACGGACGTATGAGCCGGACCACGTGGGTCTCTTCGAGCAGACGTACATACTCTGCAACGGTGTCGTTGCTCACGCCGGCAAGCGACGCCCACTCGGAAAAATTCACCAGGTTACCGATCTGGCCGGCGGCCAGATCCAGGACCTTCCGGAAGGCTGCGACGTTGCGTACTTTGAACCGATCCGACGCGTCGCGAATGACGAACGACTCGACAAGCGCGGCAAGCTCGGATTCGGGTCTTTCGGCACGGACCACCGCCGGGTACCCTCCAAAAACAAGGATACGTTCGACAACCTCCGCTGTACGCGTGCCGGCCGGATCGCCGGGTGCTTCCATCCCAGGCGCCAGTTCGGCCAGGGAAAACGGAAGGAGGAGATGACGCACCGCCCGACCGGCGAGCGACTCGCGTGTTCGCGCCTCGAGGTCGAACGAAGAACTGCCTGTCGCGTAGATCGCGACGCCCGGACGGCGGTCAACCAGTCCTTTCAGGAACAAACCCGCGTCCGGCAGTCGCTGAACCTCGTCAAAAAACAGCGGCAGCGGCCCGCGGCCGAGCGATCTCACGTCGGACAGGAAGGTCGCCGGCGATTCCAGCCATTGCCGCGCCCCGACTTTGTCAAGAGCGACCCCGATTTAGGCACTCGCCCTGAATGATATCAATGGGTTAGGCCTCCAAAACCCTCCAAAACCATAGGCACACGTTTGTGGGGCTTGGGCTTGACATCCCGAGGGACATCGCGGTACAAA
>JACRCP010000020.1 GCA_016218965.1 Deltaproteobacteria bacterium
CGTAGAATGCCTTCAAGCATGGCTACCACCTTTGGGCAAAAGGGTTGGCGTCTCAAAGACGCCGGGTAGCCGTGTTTGTCAACTTTTCAGCACTGAAATGGCGAAACTAGAGTCTGACGGGTACCATCATTCCGTGCGGTACTGGCGGAGCGAACCCGTTTGGAAGGACGCCGCCGTTGTTTGATGGCGCGGGCGGGGCGTGATATCTTGTTTTCGTGAGCTTGGACCTTCACAAACTCGCCGACGAGAGGAGCCTTGAGCTTCACCGCGAGATCGCGCGGCGTCTAAACGATGATCCGACCATCGTCGCGCGGGCGCGGGAGAAGGTGGCGCGTTGGCTCGCGGAGGGGACGGTCCACCCCGTCTATGCCCAGGAGTGGGCGGCGATCCTTGACGGGCCGCTGGAGGGCCTCTTGGCGGTGTTGACGGGGCAGGACCAGCATTCCACGGACCTCCGGCACGTGACGCCGTTTTCGTTCGTCGTGCCCCCGCGCGAGCGCTGGCGGATCTGGCGGGAGACGCGCGAGCGACTTGAGGCGGCCAAGTGAACCGGGTCCAGCTCGAGCACATCATCCGGGCCGCGGCCGACATCGCCTCCGACGACGAGATCGTGGTCATCGGCAGCCAATCCGTTCTCGGCCAGTTTCCGGACGCGCCGCCGGAACTGCTCGTGTCTACCGAGGCCGATCTGTACCCGCGCAACCACCCGGAGCGCTCGGATCTCATAGACGGTTCGATAGGCGAGGGTTCGCCGTTCCACGAGACGTTCGGATACTACGCCCAAGGCGTGTCTCCCGGGACGGCCGTTCTGCCCGAGGGATGGGAACGGCGTCTCGTCCCGGTCAAAAACGAAAACACCCGGGGCGCAACCGGCTGGTGCCTGGAGATCCACGACCTGCTGCTGTCAAAAGCCGCAGCGGGCCGGGAACGGGACATTGAGTTCCTTCGAATCGCCGCGAGAAAGGGGATCGCGGATGAAAGGGTCCTCCTTGAAAGAGTCCCGTATCTCGACATCCCAGCAGATGCGAAGGAACTCATCGCCGCGAGGGTCCGCAGGGCGTTCGGCCCCGACCGGTGAACCGGCCGTCATGTCGTCTACGCTGGCGGAACAAGACTCATGCGCCTGTTGAACTTCCCTGACGCCTACCTCGTCCTCGAGCTCACGAACCAGTGCCCGCTTGCGTGCACCCACTGCATACAAGGCAGGCGGGCGGATTTTGAGCATTTCAAGGAACCGGGGTTCATGGACCCGGCGCTCGTCGCGCGTCTGCTCGACGATTTGGCGGAAAACGGCATCCGTTTCAACGACGTGATCCTCTTCTGGCTGGGCGAGCCGCTGCTGCACCCGCAGTTTCAGCCCATCTACAAATCCGTAGTTGAGGCGTCGCGAAAGGCGCACCTCTTCAATACTGTCACGGTCCACACCAACGCCGTGAGGCTCTCGGACGAAATCGTCCGACTGGCGGTGGAAAACGCCGATGTCCGCCAGCAGTGGCACTTTTCGCTCGACGCCGCGACGCCCGCGACGTACCTGCGCGTGAAAGGGAAGGACCTGTTTGCCCCGGTCGTTGAAAACGTGACGCGGATGGTGCAGGCGCGCGCTGATGCGCGGGCGAAGTTTCCCCGTCTTGTTTTCCAGTTCATCGTCCGAGGCGACAACCGCGGCGAGGCTGGGGAGTTCGCGGCGCACTGGAAACGCTTCCTGGCATCTCACGAACTGCCCTGCGACGTCGTCGCACCGAACGTCCCGCCGGGTGACCGCGATTGCGTCTTCTTCCGCCAGCTCGACTGTCTGGACGCAAGCGAACAGGACGCCGCCGATGCCGTCTATCGCGAGGTGCTGGCAGAAGTCGGAGTTCCCCTCCACGCAGGCGTTTGCGGAATCGTCGCCCCTTGCGCCGCGGATTCCGTCAAGCCACCCGCGATACCGGGGGTGCTCTCGGCCTGCTCGGGGTTTTTCAAAAGCCCCACCGTCAATTGGGACGGGCGGGTGACGGTCTGCACGCGGGACTCCGGGCTTTTGCTCGAGGTCGGGGACATCTCTCAAGACCCGTTCTCGAAGGTCTGGTGGGAAAACCCGCGCCTCCACTCGATCCGGCGGGCGGTCGCGCGCGGGGACTACGCGGGCCTCGATTTCTGCCGGGGGTGCATCATTCCGCGTTCGCACAACTACACCGGGATTGCCCGTTCCGAGATCGACGACTACCTGCGACTGTGATAAGAGGGGGCGTCGGCGGCAATCGGAAATCGAAGACCGACCGGAGGTGGAATTCATGCTCCTTGCAATCGATATCGGCAATACCAACATAGTGTTCGGGTTGTATGACAAGGAAAAGGAAAAGGAGAAGGTCCGGCGGCACTGGCGCATGGAGACCGACCCCGGCCGGACATCGGACGAGTTCGGCGTGACCTTTCTCGAGATGTTCCGGTACGCGGGTTTTTCAAAGGACGACATAGACGCGGTGATCATCTCGTGCGTAGTCCCGACCGCGTGCGGCGCCGTGGTCGAGATGTGCCGTACCTACTTCGGCGTCGAACCGCTGGTCGTCGAACCCGGCGTCAAGACGGGGGTTTCGATACTGTACGAGAATCCCAAGGAGGTCGGCGCCGATCGCATCGTGAACGCCGTCGCCGCCTACGAGAAATACAAGACCGCGTGCATCGTGGTGGACTTCGGCACGGCCACGACGTTCGACTGCATCTCGGCGCGGGGCGAGTACCTCGGCGGCGCCATCGCGCCGGGGATCACGATCTCGATGGAGGCGCTGTTCCGCCGCGCGAGCAAGCTCCCGCGGGTCGAGTTCGCAAAGCCCAAAACGGCCATCGGGCGCACCACCGTGCAAAGCATGCAGTCGGGCCTGGTCTTTGGGTACATGGGTCTCGTGGACGGGATCGTCGCGCGGCTCGCGGCCGAGATAGGCGGCACGCCCCGGGTTGTCGCCACGGGCGGGCTGGCCCCCCTCATCGCGACCGAGTCGAAGGCCATCGAGGACGTCGACGAGATGCTCACGCTCGACGGGCTCCGATTGATCTGGCACAGAAACAGGGAGGCGCGGCCCGCGCCGCAGTCCGAAAAACAGGCGGGCAGATAGGCAGGTGGCAGGTGGAGCGGCAGCCGCTGGATCCGGCAAAAGTCCCCCCGATTCTCAGGAAATACATCGGCGAGGCCGTGCCGTCGGGCCTCAAGATGGTCGCGGCACGGGGGATGGTGCCGCTCAAACCCGTCGAGCTCGTGACGCTTCTCTACTGCTTCCACTTTGACGCCGACCCGCAGGTCCAGGAAGCGGCGATGCAGGGGATCCGCGGCCTCCCCCCTCCGGTCGTGAATGCCGTCGTTGACGCGCCGCTTGACCCGCAGCTGCTCGATCTCCTCGCCGAGGCGTACGCCGACCGCCCCGACATTCTGAGCCGCATCATCCTGAACAGGAACACCTCCGACGACACGATCGTCATGCTCGCGCAAACCGCCGGGGAGGAAACAATAAACCTCATCGCGAACAACCAGGTCCGGTTTCTGCGGACCCCCGAGATCATCAAGTTCATGTACTCCAATCCCTTCGCCAAACAGGCCACGCTGGACAACGTCATCGAGTTTGCGAGGCGGAGCGGCGTGGACGTGGACGCGCTTCTGGGGATCGGGGAACCGGTCGAGGCGGAGGAGGGCGGCGCTCCGGGGGGGGAGGGTGCGGAACCCGCCGGCGGAGAGGCCGGGGGCGCGGAGATCCCGGCGGGCGCACACGCCGCGCCGCAGCCCGGCGCGGGGGGCGAAGACGGACCCGGGGACCTGGCCGCCAAGGTGCCGGCCTGCTATCTTGAACCGAAGCGCGAGTTTTCCGACGCCGAAAACAAGCAGTTCATCGCGTGGATGGAAACGGCGCCCGAGGACGTGCTGGTGAGGCTCGCCCAGTACGGAAACGCGTCCAGCGGCGTACTGCTCGCCAAGTCCAAGAACAGGACGGTGGCGATGGCGCTCCTCAAGAACAAGAACCTCGATCTGATGCGCCACTGGACCAAGATTGCGGCCGATCGGCAGGGAAACGATGAGCTGATCAAGTACATGTGCACGAAGAAGGACTTCACGAATGTCTACGCCGTCAAGTCGCGGCTGGCGCTCAACCCCAAGACCCCTGTGAGCAACTCGATGGGCTTCGTGCGCAGCATGCGCCTCTCGGACCTGAAAAACGTCGCCAGGAACAAGGCCATCGCCGTGACCCTCCAGAACACCGCCAAGAGCATCCTCAAGATGCACGGCGTGAAGGTCGACGACAAAGGGGCGAAGCCGTCGGGGGGGCACTGACCCGACTTCGCCAGGGGCTTCGTCGCGGCGAGGCCCGTTTCGGGGCTTGGGAACTACGCCTTCATCGTTCCCCAGCTTGTCGAGCGGTCGCGGCCGGCGCGCTTTGAGTGGTAGAGCGCCTCGTCTGCGCGGAGGATGAGTTCTTTCTTCTCCTTCGCTTCGTCGGGGTAGGTTGCGATCCCAAGCGAAACGGCCACGGTGAACCGGCCCTGGTCCGACGCGAAGACGACCTTCTTGACGTCCTCTCGGATCCGCTCGGCCTTCACCTTTCCGCCGGCCTGCTCGGTCTCTTCCATGATGACCGCGAACTCCTCGCCGCCGTAACGCGCAACCGTGTCGACGGCGCGGGCACCGTCCCTCAAGACCTTCGCCACGCCCTTGAGCACCGCGTCCCCAACCGGGTGGCCGTGCGTGTCGTTGACCTTCTTGAAATGGTCTATGTCCATCAAGATCATCGAGAGCTTCTTCCCGGACCGCTGGGTGCGCGCGAGCGCCTCGTCAAGTTTTTCCTGGAACACGCGGTGGTTGTAAAGCCCCGTGAGGCCGTCGGTCGTCGCCATCTGCTCCATCTTCTCATAGAGCTTCCCGTTTTCGACGGCTATCGCGGCGAGACTCGCGACGGTGAGGAGCATGTTCATCTCTTCGTTTCCGAAGCGGTGCTTTTTCTCGAGCCCGACGACCAGCGTGCCCAGCGGGCGCTTCTGGATGGAAAGCGGCAGGACCTTGATCGATTCGACGTCCTTGAGCTTCACCTGCGGCGGGAAGACCCCCTGTTTTTCCATCTCATGGAAGTCCTTGCCCGGGAGCGGGACGCCGAGTTTCACGACCGACGAGACGAGGAACGGTCCCTCCGGGAACACGAGGCCTTCGTTTTTTTCGGCGTCCGCCGATTTCCCGAAGACGTGCGCGAGCTTCTGTTTTCTCTTTTCGTCGTCCACCACGAGAGTCACCGCCACGAAATCGTAGTCGCCCACCGTCCGGGCGGCGTCGACCGTGGCAGAGAGCACGTCCTTGAGCGAGAGCGCCTCGCCCAGGCGGCGGCTCGCCTCGTAGAACTTCTCCTTCTGGTTCTTCTCGCGGTCCATGTCGAGCACGACCTGTTCGACCTCCATGGTGCGCATCGCATCGGCGGCCATTGCGCCAAGGAACGTCATGTCCTCATCCGTGAACCCCTGCTCGTCGGGGCGGTCGGCCAGCAGGACGCCGCGAAGGTGCCCGGTACCCGTTACGTCCTCGAAGACAGGCACGGCGGCCGCGGCGCCGACCTGCTCGGGGGTCCTGTACCACGTGATGCCCTTGAAGCCTTCCCTGATCCCGGCCATCGTGACCGGCTGCTTCCCGTTGACCACGCCGCCCAGAAACCCCTCGCCGGCGGGGATCCGGTCGCCCGAGCGCAGGCCCTCGGAAGCCGAGTGCGCCTCGAGGAGCTGGAGGTTCTTTCCCTGGGGGTCGAGCATGAAGAGCGCGACCGTGCGGGCCTTGAGGACGTGCGCCGCGACGCGGATCTGGTTTGCGAGGGCCTTCTTGATGACCAGCACGCCCGATATCCGGAGGCGATCGGCGCGCTCCTCGTCGGAGATCTCGCTTGCCATGCCGTCCTTGCGGGCCGAGATGAGGCGGTAGCCGAGCGCCTTGTCTTCGATCTCCTTGATATGACGCTCGACGTCGGCGCGGTGCTCGATTCGGCGGAGGCGCACCTCGGACCACTGGAGGAGGTAGTACAGGACCGAGAAGAGGAGCATGAAGACCGCGTGCGTGACGGCCGCGCGCAGGGCCTCGGGCTTCCGATCGCCCAGCGCGTACGCGCCGGCCTCTATCGCGAGCGCGAACGCCAGGCAGGTTGTCCCCACGGAGGGTTGGTAGAAGAACACGAGGAACGTCATCAGCAGGTAGATGATGGGGTAGAGATCGACCCCGGCGTGGGCGGTCATCTGGAGGAGGGCGTACGCCGCGACAACGAGCGTCAATCCCATCTCGAGCTGTTGTTTGACCCCTGCTCGCGGCGCCTTGGGCGAAAACAGCGGGCGGAGGCTCCCCGCCGCGGCGAAGACGAGCATCGCCGCGATGAGCGCAAGGGCCGCGATCTGCCCGAACCCGTACGACGGCGGGTCAAAGAAGGCGCGCCGGGCGACGAGGTACCCGGCGCCCAGCGCGAGGATGAAGAAGGCGTGGCGCTGAAGGAACCGTCTTGCTGCGACTGCTAGTCTGCGATATCCGGACAAAAGGAACCCCTCGACCCGTTTTTGCCGCAGAGTGCACAGAGTTCACCGAGAGCGCGCTTTTCAGACCCCCGGATTCCGAGGGGCATCGATTTTCTCTGTGTTCTCTGTGTTCTCTGTGGCAAGAGATTCGCGGCTACCGGACCTTCAGGATGATCTCGTCGCCCTTTACCATCCCCATGCGGTCGCGGGCGACCTTTTCGATGTAGGCATCGTTGTTCTGCAGGGCCTCGACCTCGGCCGAAAGGTCGGTGTTCTCCTGCCTGAGCGCGCGCGTAGAATCGAGGAGCTTCGAGTGCTCGGTCTTGAGTCTGTTGTGTCTGACGAGACCGGTCTTCGAGAAGAACAGTGAAAACGTGAGCAGCCCCGCCACTGCGGCGACCGCGAGCCCGAAAAAGACAAACTGGATCTTCTTCATGCCGTCCGCCGTCGATTCAAAACCGCCGCCATCATACTGCAACCCGCGCGCGAAGGCAAAAAAGGCCGTGGCCGGGCCTCGCCCTTCGACTTCGCTCGGGGCTCGGGCCGCCCCTTCTACTTTTCTTCCGTGGCGATCGCCAGGCGGTTGATCCCGAGGCCCTTGGCGATGTCCATGATGCCCACCACCTTTCCGTGCGGGACGTTCTTGTCGGCCTGGACTATCAGGAGAACGTCTTCCGATGACTTGGAGATTTCACGCAGGGCGCTCTCGACTTCCTGAGGGGAAATCGTCTTGCCGGCGAGGATCGTGAGGCCTTCCTTAGTGAGCGTCATCACGATGGTCTTCTTTCCTTTGTCTATGTCCTTCGAACTCGCCTTGGGCAGGTCGACGTTGATTCCGGGCCCGCCTTTGACCGACGGGGCGAACGAAGTCGACAGGGTGAAGAAAATGATTAGCAGGAACGCGATGTCCACGAGGTTGGTGACGTCAATCCTGAACTCAATGGCGCGGCGCGAGCCAGGTCCCCTGAAGTTCATGATGGTTGATCTCCCGGGTTGCTTCCGTCTTGCGATATCCGTTCCGCGACCCCCTGCGCCGTTTCCTCAAGGACCAGAAGCGAGTTGTCGACCTTGGCGATGAGATACCGGTAGGCCACAAAGGCCGGGATTGCGACTATGAGGCCCGCCGCCGTGCAGATGAGCGCCTCCCAGATGCCCAGCGCCACGAACTTGTGGTCGCCTATGCCGCGCGCCGACACCTGCTGGAACATCTTGATCATCCCGGTCACGGTGCCCAGAAGGCCCAAAAGCGGCGCGATCGTCGCGATCAGCCCCAGCCAGCCGATGTAGCGCTCGAGGCGCATGGACTCGTTTTTTCCAGCCGACTCCATTGCCGCCTCGATCTGCGTGCGCTCCTTCCCGCGGTTCTTGATTGCCGCGACCGCGACCCGCGCAAGCGACGAGTCGTTCTCGCGGCACGCGGCCTGCGCCTCGCTCCACATCCCTTCGTCAAGAAGCGAGACCAGGCGCGCCGCGAAGTCGTGCGGGATGACGTGCCGGCGCCGAAGCGACCAGAGGCGCTCGATGAACACCGCGACGCCGGCAATCGAGCAGGCCAGAATCAGGTACATCACCGGCCCGCCGCGGACAAACAGGAATTCGTACGTCTCGCGCATATTGGTCCTTTCCACTTTCCCTCCCTTGGAGCAAGGGAGGGGCAGGGGATGGTTGGAGTGCTGTTAGAGGTGCCTCTCCATCAGACTCTCCAGCTCCTTCGCCGGCATCACCCCGGTCCAGACGCCGAGGAGTCTGCCTTCCCCATCGAAGATGTAACTTGCCGGGACCGTCGAAATGTTCCCGAACGGCGATGTGCCCTTGAGCACCGCCTCGTCGGCGAAAACCACGGGGAAGGCTATCTTGAACTGCCGCACGAACGGCCCGACCGACGCGTCTTTCTCGAGATCCATCGCCACTCCCACGACGCCCAGCCCGCGGCCCGACTCGCGCTCGAACAGGTTTGAGAGCGCCTTGGCCTGCAGGATCCCCGCGTCGGCCCACGTCGTGAAAAAGCAGACGATGACGACCTTCGACGGCAGCTCCGAAAGCGTGAGCGTTCCGCCCCCCAGCCGCTCGAACCTGAAGGCCCACATCGCCGCGGGATCACCGTCGACTGCACTGGCCGCCCCGGCCCCGTCCGTCCCGCGGCAGGTCATGCCCGCGCACATGACCGCCAGCGCCAGCGCCGCCGCCGCTCCGTGCCATGAAATGACCCGCGAACCCACGCGCGACGTTATACGGTTTGCGGCAAACGAAAGTCAAACACGCCGGTCGCCGCTCATCCCAGGCCCTTTTTGAACTTCAGGATGCTCGCGGCGAGGATCACGGGGCCGAGGGCGGCGAGCGCCGCGTAGTTCCACCACAGATCCGCGACCGAGGCGCCGCGGAGGAAGACGCCGCGGAGGATGTTGATGAAGTATGTGACCGGGAGCGCGTACGAGATGGGTCTTATCGTCGCGGGGATGTTGTCGACGGGGAACGCGAAGCCCGAGAGCAGAATCGACGGCATCATGATGATGAAGATCGCGACCATCATGGCCTGCTGCTGGGTCTGCACCACCGTCGAGACGAAAAGGCCCAGGCCGAGCGACGAGAGCAGGAACAGCCCAACCGCGAGCGAAAGCGCCCAAAGCGACCCGCGAAGCGGGACGCCGAACCACAGGTTGGCAATTGTGGTCACCAGGACGACGTTCACGAACGAGATCAGGACGAACGGGAGCATCTTTCCCAGGATGAGCTGGTACGGCCGGATGGGCGTCACGTAGAGCTGTTCTATCGTCCCCAGCTCCTTTTCCTTGACGATCGCCATCGAAGGAATGGCCATCGCCACCAGCGACAGCAGCAGCGCAAAAATGGCGGGCACCATGAAATAAGAGCTCTTGAGCTCGGGGTTGTACCAAATCCGCAACTCGGGGCCCAGCATCGGCGGACCCGCGGCGCCCTTGGGGATCTCCGGCAGGCCGGCAATCCGGGAGGCGATCATGCGCGCGTAGCCCGCCCCGGCGGCGGACGACATGCTGTCGGTCCCATCGGTGATGATCTGGAGGGCGGTGTCGGTCCCCTTCGCGAGGTCGCGTTCGAACCCCCGCGGTATTACAAGGCCCACCCGTGCGATGTTCGCGGCAAACAGCCCGTCGATCTCGGCCATGTCGCGTGTCTGCCGGACGACCGTGAAGTATCCGCTGTTGGTGAAAGACTCGACGAGCCGGCGACTTTGCGCCGAAACGTCGAGGTCGCACACCGCCAAGGGGATGTGCTTGATGTCGAAGGTCGCCGCGTACCCAAGGAGCACGAGCTGGAAGACGGGCGCGACGACGAGCATCATCACGATCTTCCGGTCGCGCCGGATCTGCCAGAGCTCCTTCTGGAGAAATATCAATACGGTCCTC
>JACRCP010000161.1 GCA_016218965.1 Deltaproteobacteria bacterium
AACAAATATCCGACTGGACTCGAAATCACAAAGACCGAGATGAAGCGGCTCGCACTCCGGACCAATGAGTTTCATGGTGATTGGAACTATCACTTGGAGCCGCGACGAAGTTGAGCAATTTATTCTTTTACAACGCCTTAGGGTCGGACATTCCACTGCTCACCAAAGTCACAATAGGTGCGGTGCGACCGATCGACACCGACATCTCCGCCTTCTCCGCCCTAACGGCCAACGGAGACGAATTGACCTTCTGTCGCGGCGACAACTGGTAGCCGGAACCGGCGTCCTCGCCTTTTGCCACCCACATCTCAAGCCACAAATTTGCAGATTCGAACACATTGTCCTCACCCACCGGTCCAATCTCTGCCGCGAATCTGCCGGCGTAGGCCTCCACGGTTGATGTGTATGGGCCGCCAAGTTGGTTGCCACCATCTTTCGTGTCGAAGAAGTAGAAAGTCATTGTGTACTTCCCGTCGGGCGCGGGCTGGCCGTTCTGGTCGAGGTTTCCCTCGTACGTGATGACCCGCGGGACGGGGAACCGGCCGGCGGGGCGGGGAGGATCGTCCGGGCGAGGACGAAGGAGACGGCGCCGGCGGTGAGGGCGGCAGCGAGGATCAGAACAATGGCGATCCTCCGACTCATGATGGACCTCCTGTCTTCTTCTCCCTCGAAGGGAGAGGATTTGGTTGAGGGTGCCATCCGCACCCCCTCACCCAGCCCCTCTCCCTCCGAGGGAGAGGGAATATCACCGCCCGCGACAGCAGCGGAAGCCGACATCACCCTGAAAATCAGACGGCCCGGCATAGTTGGCAATTGTGAATGCTCCTGCCCATATGCCGCAGGCAAAGGACCCGCCACGCTTGGTGGCTCCTGGCAGCCCATTGGCAAAATTGGTCCCGTCATACCTTGCGCGCCCGTTTACACCGTACGTCTTGTCCTCTCCATAGCCGACGGGCCATGGTTGCATGCTTTCCCCATCGACACCGTTCCACACCGGTCCATCGGTCACCCAAGCCGCCGCCCAGCCATCCACGTTCCCTATCATGTCCTCCGCACCCCACTTGCTGATACACGATGTTGACCCACCAGGGGTCGCACCTGCCATCCCTGTCTTCCTTGGCCCCGCCGCGCTCGTATTGCACGCTCCGCCCGCCGTACCATCGTACGAACCTGGGTCGTTCGTCCCTGCCACCGACGCCTGCCACTGTTCGTTGCTGCACAGGTCCTTCCCCGACAGCTCGCACGACTGCTGAGCCTGGAACCATGTCAGCATTCGTGACGGCACCACGCCAGCCTTCGAGCATGCGAAGAGCGGCACGGTCCAGTTTCCTGTATCTGGAAAGGTCGAAGGGTAGTCGTCTGAGGGTGAGGGACCCCCGTAGTTACCATAAGCGGTCCCTAAACAGTCCGCCTTTTCCCAAACCGAAGCTTCGTACCGGTCGATCCAGAAGTTCCCGACCTTGACCATCTCGTCGCTCCCGCGCTTGCAGAGGACGATATCGGTGCGGGCATCCTTTAAATAGCCCTGCGGACAGTCGGGGAGGGAGTAGGAGGTTGTGATTGCCAGGTTTGGGACAGACAGGTTCTTCGTCGTCGAACAGTCGTCGCCAACGCACGTGAAAAATGAGTCGCCGGGCAGACCTTGGATGCCCTGATCTCCCTTGTCGCCTTTCACTCCCTGAACGCCCTGGACGCCTTGATCCCCCTTGTCTCCCTTGGCACCGTCATTTCCATCCAGCCCTTGCAGGAAGTACACCTGCGCCGACGCGTCGCCGCTTGCGCCGGAGACCGAAAGGACGAACATTCCGCCCGCGAGGAGCGTCGCGGGCCAGCCGAGCCTCAGTATGTTCATGCCGACCTCCTTGATTGCCATCTGATGGGTGCCTTGACCAGACTGACCTTCGAGCTGCGCGAGCGTCACGCCCGCGAGCTTGTCGCCGGTGACGACGATTTCGGTGTTCTCGATGAGAAGCCGGTGCTGCCCCGGGGCGCGGTCGCCCGCGTGGGCGTTCCACACCGCTTCGTCTTCCGGCCTCGGGCTTACGCCCATCTCGTGGCCGGTGCCGTCGATTGAAGAAATCACGGGGCCGGGGCCGGTGTCGCCATCAGAGGAGGCGTCGGTGCCGGAATCCGCCGCATCGGGAGCACTTGCGCCGTCGGTTTCACCGACGTCGCTGCGTGGCTCCCCTACGTCCATCACAGAACCGCCGTCGCCCAGGGCAGGAATACATTTCAGATCGGTCGAACAGACCAGCCCCGCGTTGCAGGTCTTGTTGTCGAAGCACGCCTGCCCCTCGCCGCCGGCATCGGTGAGGAAGAGGTGACAACCCGACGAGACGAGCGCAAAGGCCAGACTGAATCCGAGGACGAGGGTCTTCATGTCTGGTTACGGGCTGAACCCCTTGTACCTGCAGAAAAGGGCCGTGTAGTATTTCGGAACGGTGCTTATTGTCTGTGAGAAAGAAACGGTATGGCTATGCGTCCTGCAACCGCCTGCATCAAACACGCACTGCGAGAAATGAAGCCATTGGAGCGTATAACCATCCGGACAACCTCTTTGACAACTGTCAGTACCTGAGGCGTATGGATTGTTTGAGTCGACGGGACCGCTGGTTCCCATCGAGCTAAACGCAACTGTGGCGCTGTCCGCTCCCGCCGGCCCGGCAAACGAATCACCACCTCGGATAAACGCGCCGTCCAACTCACTAACCCTCTCCCACCCGAGCGGACAGTTGTCCGAGAAAATACCTATCATCCCCACCGGCACCCCGTTCGCCACGGCCTGCTCGGACTTCACAGCGAAGGGGACGGCATTGATGACGATGGCGGGCGACAGCGTGAAGAACTGAGTCCCTCCGCTTGCGCGGACCGATATCTTCAGTTTCAGCGGCTTGGTGTCGAACACCTTGTCCGGCAGGTCGACCTCACCGGGATTCGCCTGAATGTCGGGGAACTTCACGCCGAATTTGCCGTCTTTCACTTCGAGGCTGCGCTCGGCGTATAGGACCGTCGAGCCCGCGATGGGCCACACGACCTCGTCGAGGCCGTCAATGAGCTGGAACCGGAAGTCGTACGTCCCGGTCATCGGCTGACCATTCTGTTCGAGCACGCCGTCGTAGTTGATGACCCGCGGCACCGGCGAACCCGCCGGCGGGGCGGGCAGGACCGTCCGCGCAAGGACAAAAGAAACGGCGCCCGCGGTGAGAACAGCGGCGATTACAATCACCAACATCTTCTTCGGCATCTCATGCCTCCTTTTTCCGGCATCTTCTGCCCTGCACAAGCTCATCTGACGCTGAATCCGCTTGTGTCATCCTTGGACGGTCTGGTCGTATCGAACGACGACATCCGCATCTTCACCGTGAACCCGCTGGCGCCGGGAACATCAGAGGCTTCGCCTATCGACGACGTGAAACGCCCGCACGCGACGAAACCGCTCGTGGAATCGGACGCCGAGCCCGCTGGACATCCCCCGACCCCGACTTCGCAGAACCCGTCGACGCATATCCCGACGGGACATGCGGGCGGGCAGGGCCTCTTGCACGTGTTCGTTTTGACGTCGCAGATCTCGCCGTTCTGGCAACACTCGGCCACGCACGTCTCGAACTTGCACTTGCAAACGCCGCCTTCGCACCTTTGGCGGCCGGAGTCGCAATCCTTTTCGTCTACGAGGGAGAGACAACCATTCAAGTCCTCCACGCAGACCTGGATGGTGGTTTCGTTCTTGCACAGGTGCTCGTTCTTCACGCACTGTGAACCGGCACACACGCTCTTTTCGCACCCGTTTTCCAGGTTGTTGTCCGTGTCGCTCCAGCCCGGCGCACAGCCCGTGTTGACACACACGCCGCTCTTGCACTTCGCGATGACGTGCAACTCCTGTGCGGCGTCGGCGCAGTTGGCGTCGGACTCGCAATGGTCTTCGGGGATGCATTCGCCGTCGGTACAGACAAAGCCGGTTTCGCACGCACCGTGCAGCGTCCCGCAGGCCATGATGTCACAGACGGGGTCGAATCCGCAGACCCGATCGCCGCAGTCGGCGATCGTCGGGCACTTCCCGCAGTCGGAGCACGTCACCTGGCAATCGTCAGACGTGATCTTCGAGATGTCGTTCTTGCCGTAAGGGTTTTCGGTCGTGCTCCCGGCCTGCGACAGCTTGAAGCAGTTCCCCGCCTCGACGCACGACTGCGCCATCAGCCGGCACTGGTTGGTCCGGTCGCTGCACGGCGAATCGCACGAGTACGACGACTCGGTCCACTTTTCGTTGGCGCAGCACGGCTTCGGAGGGGTGCAGTAGATGCTGCACTTGCCGGTGCCGATACATCTCCCGCCGCCGGCGCCGGAGCCCGAGAGCGGATCGCCGCTGACACCGCCCGAGCCTTCACAAACGCCTGTCGCCGACTTGTCCTCGGAGGGCGAGGTACCCACCGGGCATTTTGTGGTGCAGTTGGTCCCTTTTTCAATCGCCTTGTCGGCGGAGCAACCGGCCGAGAGGAGAAGCCCGACCAAAGCGGCGAACGCACATGCGTAGAAGACGGCGGTCAAAACGGCAACCCGGCCCTGACTTGTCGCCGTGGACAATCTGGAACGGGCGGGAACTACACTCCGGTCAGTAGTAGAGCGTGCGTGCGTGCGTGGCAGGTAGTGTGCCATGAGATCCCCCGCTCGTGAGGCGGTTGTTTCAGCGCCAATACTCTGCAGTCAATATGTAGCACATCGGACAAGCGGTTTGCCAATGAAAAACGAAAAGGCCTCGCGAACAGTTGCCTTGAACGCGGCGAGAGGCTATACAGTTGTTGCGATGAACGACGAAGGGGAAAAAACCGCAAAGCCGATCCGCGTGCTGATCGCCAAGCCCGGGCTCGACGGGCACGACGTCGGGGCCAAGGTGGTCTGCCGCGCGCTCATGGCCGCGGGGATGGAGGTCATCTACACCGGGCTGCGTCAGTCGCCGGCCGCCATCGCGAGGGCCGCGCGGGACGAGGCGGTGGACGTCGTGGGGCTCTCGGTCCTCTCCGGCGCGCACGTCCCGCTCTGCAAAAAGGTCGCCGCCGAACTGAAGGCCGCCGGCGCCGACGAGGTCCTGTGGATCGTGGGCGGCAACATCCCTTCGGGGGATCAACCGGCCCTCGCGGCGCTGGGCGTGGACGGGATCTTCCCCACCGGCGCAAAACTGCAGGCCATCGTCGACTTCATCAGGGAGAAGGTGGCATCGTGAAGGAAAAAAAGGAGGCCGCGTCGCTCTACTGGGAGTCGGGGCTGGAAGTCAAGCCGGTCTACACCGCCGCGGACGTCGAGGAGAGCGGCGGGTCGGGCGGCATCGGCCTGCCGGGTGAGTATCCGTTTACCAGGGGAATTCACGGGCTGATGTATCGAAAGCAGCCCTGGACCATGCGCCAGTACTCGGGCTTCGGCACGGCCGCGGAAACGCACGAGCGCTTCCGCTACCTCATCGCCAACGGGCAGACCGGCCTGAACGTCGCGTTCGATCTCCCCACGCAGTGCGGCCTGGACTCCGACGACCCGATGGCCGAGGGCGAGGTGGGCCGGGTCGGCATGGCGGTTGACACGCTCGCCGACATGGAGGAGGCCTTCGAGGGCATCGACCTCAACACGATCACCGTATCCCTGACCATCAACGGCTCGGCCGCGGCGATCATGGCGATGTACTTCGCCATGGCCCGCAAGCGCGGGTACGACCTCGCCGGGCTGCGCGGCACGGCGCAGAACGACATCTTGAAGGAGTTCATCGGCCGCGGCACGTGGATCTTCCCGGTGGAGCCGTCGATACGGCTCGTCGGCGACTCCATCGAGTTCTGCGCGAAGCATGTTCCCAAGTACAGCCCCGTCAGCGTCTGCGGCTACCACATCAGGGAGTCGGGGGCCAACCCGGACCAGGAGATGGCCTACGGGCTGGCCATCGCGAAGGCGTACCTCGACCACGTCCTTTCGCGCGGGCTCTCCATCGACGACTTCGCCAGGGGGCTTTCCTTCAACTTCGACATCCACGGCAACCTCTGGGAGCAGGTGGCCAAGTTCCGCGCGGGCAGGCGGCTGTGGGCGAAGATCCTCAGGGAGCAGTACGGCGCGAAGGACCCGCGCTCGATGCAGCTTAGGATGATCGCCGGCGGCGGAGGCGGCGGGCTCACCATCCAGCAGCCGTTCAACAACATCGTCCGCGGGGCGTACTACGCCCTGGCCAGCGCCCTCTCCGGCACACAGACCATGGCGCTGTGCTCTTACGACGAGGCCTACACCATCCCGAGCGAGGACGCGGCGCGCCTCTCGCTGCGAACGATGCAGATCCTCATGACCGAGACCGGCCTGTGCGACACCGTCGACCCGCTGGCCGGGTCGTACTTCATCGAGACGATGACCAACCGGATGGAGGCGCGGATCGCGGAGATCATGAGGAAGCTCGACGCGCAGGGGGGGATCGTCCGTGCCGTCGCCGAGGGCGCGGCGCAGGCGGAGGTCAGCCGGCAGGCGTACGAGAAGGAGCGGCGGGTCCAGTCCGGCGACGTTAAAAAGGTCGGCGTGAATTGCTTCGTGGAAGAGGAGGAAACGCGCGAGGTCGAGTTCCACCCCTACCGCGAGGACGAGGCGTTGCATCAGGTTGAGCGCCTGAACCGCGTGCGGCGCGAGCGGAACGGCGGGGCGGTGAAGACGGCCATCGCGCAGGTCCGCGCCGCGGCGTCTTCCAATGAGAACGTCATGCCTGCAATAATCGACGCGGTGGAGCGGTACGCCACCGTGGGCGAGATCTGCGCGACGCTGAAGGACGTCTTCGGCGCATACAGGGAGCCGTCGAGGTTTTGACAATCACGCCGATTGTTTGCTCGTTCACAACAGCGGAAACGCTCGAGCCAAGGGAGAGAGACAATGGAGGTAATTGCATCGGGACAGGGCGAGACGAGGCTCTGGGATATCGACGAGGTGCGCCAATGGAAGGCCGAGAAAAAGAGCCGCAAGCTTGCGGACAAGGTCACGACCGAGAAAGAGGCGGTCGCTGCGTTCGTCCATGACGGCGATTATATCAGTTATGACTTGAGCAGCATGGTCCGAGGCCCCATGAGCCTGGAGCGCGAGATTGTACGTCAGCGCAAAAAGAACTTATGGATCGCCGCGAAGTTCACGCTTCTCGACACCTCCATTCTCGTGGGAGGCGGGTGCGTGAGCAAGATCGACGTTGGGTTCGCCGGCCTCGGCAAGCCGCTGTTCAGGGCCATCGAGGAGGGACGCGTGAAGACCGTGGACTGGTCGAACGGGACCCTTGCGCTCAGGCACATGGCCGGCGCGATGGGCGTGCCCTATCTTCCGACTCGGGCCCTGGGAGGCACGGACACCTTCAAGCATTCAGGGGCAAAGCAGGTGGTCGATCCGTTTACGAGCAAGGTGATCACGCTTGTACCGGCGGTGTTCCCGGACGTCGCGATCATTCACGTCAACCAGTGCGACAAGTACGGCAATGCGCGGGTGTTCGGTCCCACGATTTCGCCGGTTGAGACAGCCATGGCATCGAGGCGCGTGATCATATCGACCGAGGAGATCATCCCGACCGAGGAGATCAAGAGAAACCCCGGGCTCACGAAGATTCCGTATTACATCGTGGACGCGGTCGTGTACGCGCCGTGGGGAGGCCATCCTGGGACCTGTCCGGGTTGGTACACCTACGACGCCGACAATCTCAACGAGTTCTTTGCCGCGCAGAACGATTCGGACATGAAAAAGTATCTCGACAAATATGTCTACGGCGTGCATGACCACTTCGAATATCTGGAGCTCATCGGCATCGGGAAGCTGATGAAGCTCAAAGAGATGGAGACCATCCGGGAGGGATATCACTCATGAGCGCGCAATTCACGGATGTCGAGTTCATGATCTGCCAGGCGGCCAGGATGGTGGAGGACCAGAGCACCGTGTTCGTCGGATACGGCATGCCGCAGATCGCAATCATCCTGGCCCAGAAGCTTTACACGCCTGACATCGTGCAGGTCTACGAGTACGGCGCAATCGGGCCCGAGGTCGCCACTCCGTTTCGGCGGAACATGATGGCGGACGCACGCAACTCGTACCGTTCCTATTGCTGGACCACGATGAACTGGATGATTTTCAACGCGCAGGCGGGCTTCATCGATTATGGAATGCTCGGCGCCGCGCAGATCGATCCGTTCGGGAACATCAACTCCACCATGATCGGCGGAACGTACGAGAGGCCCGGCAAGCGTTTCACAGGGTCCGGAGGCGGGAACGAGGTCGCGAGCCTTTGCTGGAAGACCATCCTCCTCATGGAGCAGGAAAAAAGGCGATTCCTTCCCAAGATCGATTTCATCACGTCGCCCGGGTATCTGGACGGCACGCCCGGCGCCCGCGAGAAGGCCGGCCTTCCGGCAGGCACGGGTCCATACCGCGTGATCACTTCAAAGGCCACATTCGATTTCCCGCCAAATGAGAAACGGATGCGCCTGATCGCCGTGCGGGACGGATTCTCGACCAGGGACATACTCGATGAAATGGAGTTCGAGCCTTTGATGGCCGGCAGGATCGACGTGCTTCAAGGCCCGAAAACCGAAGAGCTCAACTATTTGAGAGACGTCATTGATCCGGACCGCGTGGTAATCGGAAAGAACAGGAAATAGGTCGATGGACAGGAACTCAATGCCGGAAAAGTTGCTGCAGGGGGCCAGAATACTGGATTTAAGCCGCATGCTCACAGGCGGTTACGGCTCGATGCTTCTGGGAGACGTGGGCGCCGAGGTGATAAAGATCGAGCCGCCGGACGGGGGCGACCCGCTTCGGAGCATGCCTCCACATTTCATCGAAGGGGAGAGCGCTTATTTCCTGAGCATCAACCGGAACAAGAAGAGCGTCACATTGGACTTGCGCGCGGAGGAAGGTCGCAAGGTATTTCACGCCCTCGTCAAGAACGCGGATGTGGTGTTCGACAACTTCAGGCCGGGCATTTTGGAAAAGCTCGGCGCGGATTACGAGACCTTGAAGAGAATCAACCCGGGAATCATCTGCTGCTCCATCCTGTCCTTCGGCAGGACAGGGCCGTATGCCAACCAGCCCGCGTTCGATCTGACGATACAGGCCTTGAGCGGAGTGATGAGCTACACAGGCGAACCGGGCCGCCTGCCGGTTCGCATGGGCATTCCCATGGGAGATCTGGCAGGCAGCATGTACGCGGCGTTTTCGATCAGCGCGGCTTTGTACCATCGCGAAAAGACCGGCGAGGGCCGCAAGATCGAGCTCAGCCTTCTCGATTGCCTCATTGCCCTTCACACCTACGTGGCGCAGTATTACTTCTCGGGAGGCGAGATCTCCGGGCCCATCGGTTCCGGTCACATGTCAGTGGTTCCTTACCGGGCGTTCGCCACCAAAGACAAGCCGCTCGTGATCGCGATCTTCGTGGAGAAGTTCTGGAAGGTGCTGTGCGAAGTAATCGGCGACAATGAAATGGGGCAGAATCCGAAGCTCGCGTCGACGGCCGGCAGGCTCGCCAACCGCGCCGAGGTGGACGAGCGGGTGCAGAAGAAGCTCCTCGAAAAGGGGCGCGAGGAGTGGCTGGCGCTCCTGAGAAAAGCCGAGGTGCCTTGCGCGCCCATTCTCTCCATCGACGAGGTGTTCGAAGATCCCCAGGTGGTCTACGACGATATGAAGATGGACATCGAACACCCGAAGTGCGGCACGATTCCGACGACCGGAACTCCGATCAAGGAGACCCCAAAGCCCGCCGGGCCGTTCGCGCCTCCGCCACTCCTCGGAGAGCACACCGAAGAGGTCCTCATCGAGCTCGCCGGCCTTCAAAAACAGGACATCGAAAAGCTCCGGGCAAAGAAGATCATCTAGCAGCCCATAGGACGACGACGACCCCCCAATGTTCCAGTTCCCGCTTCGCAGCCACACTGCCGCCGAGAGGTTGTCGGGGTTGTTTGACCGCGAAGGGTGTGCCGTGTATTATTAAATCGATGAGCGCGAAGGCCGAAAAGATTGTTGCCGAAGCACTTGCCCTTCCGGTGCCGGTGCGCGCCTACGTTGCCGAGAAACTCATCGAGAGCCTTGACGCAACGCCTCCGGACGGGTTGAGCCCCGCCTGGAAGGAAGAAGTCCGCAGGCGATGCGAAGAGATCGATCGGGGCACGGCCGAGCTCCGTGACGCCGAAGCGGTGTTCGCCAAGGCATTTACGATGCTCGAATGAAGCCTGTCCGGTTTCATTCGGAGGCCGAGGCGGAGATGAACGCCGCCGCGGCGTATTACGAAAACGAGCAAAACGATCTCGGCAAACGGTTCCTTGCTTCGGTTCAAGAGGCGATAAGCAAGATCCAGATCAATCCCCTGCTTTACCCTGTGGTCGATCTCGGTGTGCGCCGGTGTCTGACGAGGACGTTTCCGTTCGGTGTATTGTACCGCGATCATCCCGGGCTGATCGAGATCGTGGCTGTCATGCACCTCCACCGCGAGCCTGGATACTGGAAAAGCAGATAGCTCGAAGGGCCCACACCCCAAGGCCCATCCTCGGTCCCCGGTCGCGGCTTTCGACCCCGAGCGAACAACGTGAGTCGAGGGGCTACTTGCCCCGAATAAGGGCTGCTTCGCTGCCGCGGCTGGGGTGCGGATTCTTCGGCCCGGCATCATGCCGGCCCGGGCAAGTGCCAGGCCCAAATCCGGCCGGGAACGGTCGGCCTCCGTCTCCAGGGGCGCCACACCCCGCACCGCCCGACACCCCTCGTCTGACGTTTTTCCCTGCGCCGGCCTGCGGTTACCACGGAAACACACCAACTGGCACGGCCCTTGTAGTTCCTTCGGCCCATGCCAAGATCACCCCGTCTGACAGCACCCTCCACCGTCTACCACGTCATCCTCCGGTGCAACGCCAAACAGCCGTTGTTCAGGACCCCCAAGGATTTCGAGTCCCTCCTCTCCGTGGTTGCCCACTACCGGAACAAGCACGAGTTCAAGTTCTTCGGTTACTGCATCATGAACACCCACGCCCACCTCATCATCCAGACGCCGGACGACGAAGAGACCACCATCTCTAAGATCATGCACAACGTCGCCTCGCTCTACGCACGCGACTACAACGCCCGCCACGACTTCGGCGCTCACCAGAACTGACCCGCTTATGCTCTACAGAACTGACCCATCGTGATGGGAGCGATCATGATCACGATTTTGATCGCGATCGTGAACGTGATCGACGATTCCGATCACAAGGCATCGGAAGCGACGTG
>JACRCP010000167.1 GCA_016218965.1 Deltaproteobacteria bacterium
TCAAGAGACCTGGAAACCCGCGTCCAAGTCCGCTGAGGAGCATCAAGGCACTTCGAACGCCCGAAGCGGAGGCACTGAGGACCCTCAAGAGACCCGGGCACGCGGGGTCGGAGGGCATGTAGGACCATCAAGACACTTGGAACGGCGGTTCGCGATGCCTGTAGGATCATCAAGACGTTTTTTTTAGGCGATCCAAGTCCGTGTAGAGTCATCAGACCGATCGAACACGGTTTTCGGTGATGACCCCCCATGCCCGAAGCTTTCTCTTCAAAGTAGTCAGACCCATGCCCAAGGCCTTGGCCGTCTTCTCGCGGTGGCCGCCCTGTCGGTCGAGCTCGTCGAGAATGATTGCTTTCTCGGCGTCCGCGAGGCTCATGTGGGGCTTGCGAACCTTCCACAACTCGACCTGTTGCTTGAGACGGGCGGGCTGGAACCTGAGGTCGCCGGCATCGACCACGCCGCCTTTGCAGTTGTTCATGGCGACCGAGAGTGCGTTGTGGAGCTCGCGGACGTTGCCGGGCCAGTCGTGGGTCTTGAGTTTCGCCTTGGCCTTGTCGGTGAGCGCCACGGAGCCCTCGGACATCTCGTCGAGGAGGTAGTCGGCGATTACGGGCACGTCCTCGAGCCGATCGCGAAGCGGCGGGAGGGCGATGGGGATGACGTTGAGGCGGTAGAACAGGTCCTCGCGGAACTTCCCCGCCTTGACCTCGGCCGCAAGGTCTCGGTTGGTCGCCGCGACGACGCGCGTCTTGACGACGGTGGTCTTGTTCCCCCCGACTCTTTTGACCTCGCCGTACTGGACGGCGCGCAGAAGCTTCGCCTGCATCTCAAGCGGCATCTCGCCGATCTCGTCCAAGAACAGCGTCCCCCCGTCGGCCGCCTCAAACGCCCCCGCCCGCGCCTCGTGCGCCCCAGTGAACGCCCCCTTCTCGTGACCAAAGAGCTCGGACTCGGCCAGGTCCCGTGGGAGTGTGGCGCAGTTGAGCGTGACATATGTTTTATCGGGCCGCCCCGAGAGCTTGTGCATCGCCCGCGCGACAATCTCCTTCCCGGTCCCCGTCTCGCCCGTGATGAGTACAGGACTTGATTTCTCGGCGTACTTCCGGATGGCGGCGTACACGTCGAGCATGGGCGCGGAGTTCCCCACCATCCCCTCGAACACCGCGATCTTGACCCGCCCCCGCCCCGCACGGCTGAGTCTGAAGAACCCCTCGGTCTTTCCAAATGTGATCCGACTGCAGTCCGCAAGCTCGGCCTCGGTGACCTTCACGCCGTCCACAAAAGTATGGTTGGTGCTGTCGCGGTCGTAAATCCACCACGCGCCGTCGCGGACGAACAGCCGGCAGTGATACTTCGAAACGTACCCGCCATGTCGATCTCTTTCTTGCGCCCCGCCTTGGTGACAACGGCCGTGGACCCCGAAAAACCCGTCCGCGCCTCCGGCTCGCCCCCGTCGTGAGTGTAAGCCAGATCAAACCGCACCCGCGCCGCCCCAATCATGAACTCGGTCCCGTCCAAAAGCCCAAGTTCGGCCGCCCGCCCCAGCTTGATGACATCGATCCCCTTCCCCGTCTTGTCCACCGCAAACCACTTTGGCCCGCGTTCCTCGACCGCAACGTGATGCGGCTCGACCCCCTTGCACCGAATCGCCTCGTCGTTGAGCATGCTGCTCCCGATGAGCGACCGGGCTTTGCGAAGGATAAACACCCGGGAAGGTCGGCCGGGTTCGTAGATTATGAGGGCGGGCATGAGGGCCTCCTGTGCTGGCGACGAGCTTCCAGTTACGTGCCTGAGAATACAACACCCCCTTGTTTTCTACCGAACGGCGTTGGATAATGCAAACCTCCCGGGAGGGTAAGTCACGATGATTACGTGCAACCGAGCCATTGGCTCATTGGAGAACAGGCGCCGCGCAACTGCGGGTTTCCTGGGTTTGGCGATGATGGCAGTAGCAGTGGAGAGCATGAACGCATGTGCGACAGTGAAGCTGGCTCAACCGGCGATCGCGGGGCTCAACTGCCCGGCGGGAACGTCGCCGCGAAGCGAACAAAAAGGCGTCGCTGACAGCTTCGTGCGCGTCGTTTCGGATCCATCGTGTCCCGGATCGTGTTTCTGGCTACCCAAATCGGTTGGGAAGATCCAAGTCGAAGTGCGCGCGAAAGCGGTCGGTGAAAGCTACTTGTGGTGCGATCCCCTTCCCGAAACCATCGCAAGAAGATGTCCGAACTTAAACCCAGCGAGACAGAAGGTTTGCAGCGACGATGGCAACGTCACCTGCGTCGATCTCGAAACCTCATGCGCCACCCGAGACAAAGGGAAACAGGACGCCACCCTGCTTCAGCCGACCACCCCGGCACGGAAGCCACGAAAAGCCGCCAAACCTGAGCCTCCGCCAACGCCCGTTGTTGCGCCACCATCACAGAAGGGTGCGCCACCCAAATGCGTGAAGTTCACGCTTCTCCAATCTCTGGTGGCTCCCCCAAGCAAGATCGCACTTTCGTTCCGTTTGACAGATTGCGACGGTCGACCGATCTCGGGCGCGTTGTTCGATGACTTCCAGATCGCTGAGGATGACGCCGTCCTGTCGGTTTCTGAAGGTCGGCGTTCGCTGGACACGACGGCCGCCTCGTTCCCTCGTTCAACTTTGTTGCTTCTGGATCTTTCCGGCTCCATCTGGAATACGGGTAGCCTGCCTACGTTGCAGACGGCAGTGAAAGGTTTTGTCAAAAAAGCGACGTCTCCTGGCCACTTTATCGCGATATTTGCTTTTGACGGCAGCAGCGAGCTTTCCAAGGTTGTCGACTTCACGGACGACCCGCTTGCTCTTCAGGCCGGAGTCGACGCGTTGGCCAAGTTCGCGTCCAGAGATCAGGCAACCAACCTGAACGGCGCCCTGTTGAAGGCACTTGACGTTCTCGAACTTCGAAGGGACGGGCCGTTCGCCGCACGAGCGGCATCGTTTTCAGGTGCTCTTGCGGTTTTCACAGACGGGAAAGATACCGCGCAGAGGGTCAAGCAGGAGGAAGCGCTTCTTCGCATTCGAGGGACGCCGTTCGCGGTTTTCGCTATTGGATTGGGTCCGGAAGTTAATCCTGTTTTCATCAAGGATGTAGGAAAGAACCGCTCGTTTCTCGTTGAACGCGAATCACACGAGGTTCCGGAACTGGTGGCGGCGTTTCGAAAGATGGCTGAAGATATCACTGTTCAGGCGTCGGGCAGATACCGCTTGACATACTGTTCACCGAAGCGCGCAGGCATTCACGGTGTTGAGATTAGTGTCTCTGGTGCGAAAGGTACGTTGAGCTACCCTTTCAACGCGTCGCGTTTCGAAGGCGGCTGCGACCCGACAACTGGCGAGGACGCGCCGAACGGAATCCGAGTGGAGTGGGTCGAGGTACCGGTGGGAAAGGATACGACGGGCAAGACCAAATCCATAAGTGTGATGACCAAACGCGTAACCAAGGCGCAGATGGAGTTCCTCAAAACCGGCGAATTCGCGACAGATGGGAGTTCGGAGTTCGAAAGCGACGAAATTGCATGTGGTCTCGTATGCGCCGCCTCCGGTGGACGGACGGTGACGCCGGCAGAATTCGGTGCCATTGCCAAAGCAGGCCGCAAGACGGAAGGTGTTGGGAACTGCGAATGGCCCAACGCGCTTGGAATCTTTGACTTGGGTGCCGGCTGGAATGGGGAATGGGCGGCGGGAGAGACACTATTCGTGAAACAAGGCTCCGCTTGTCATGAGAGGCTGGTGCAATCCAGTACGAGAGACTATCATCAGTATGCTACGACAATTAAACCTTTTCGTTGCACGAGGGAATGAGCTGGTTCGTTGGCGGATCGAACGGTTGGGCACCCCGTCAAAGATGTCTTTTTGGGAACGCAAACAGGCCCTGCAACTGGCGACGGCGCGAGAACTCCCGCGCCTCAGCAATCTCCTCGGCCGTCATGTACTGCTCAAGCTCCGTGAGGAGGTCGGCGGCGCGGGGGTCGCCGTTGTCACGGGCGAGGGAGTAGAAGGCGTGCGCCAGCACCAAGCTCTGCGGCAGGCCCCGGCCGGTTTCGTACAGCACCCCCAGCGTCATCGCCGCCTCGGCGTGCCCGTGCGTCGCGGCGAACAGGTAGTATGCCCACGCCGTATCCATGTCTTCGTCCACCTCCCGCCCGAACCGGTACGCCTCCCCGAGCTCAAAGTGCGCCCCCGCGTGGCCGAGAGCCGCCGCGCGCTTCAGGCACGCCACCCCGAGCGGCCCTGCCGTCGGAAGCGCGTCGGCGTTCAGGTGCGCAAGGCCGAGTTGAAACAACTCTTCGGCCACGTCGGTGTCCGGCCGGTGACAGTTCCGGCTGGCAGCTGAAAGCTGATGGCTGATGGCTACGAAGCTCAAGGAGGCCCTCCGTCTTCCGGCGTTGAGAGAAGTGTACCGCTTTCCGGCCGGTGGGCAATTTTTCGGCAGGGGCTCACCGTCGGCCGACCCACCGCAGGACTATTGCATTGCGCGGCTCCCCTGCCATGCCCTGGGTCGGCTCAGACTCGCACTCCCGTACTCCAGGACCTCTGAACGTGCGAAGGTTCGGTCTTTCGATAGGCGCCTTTCGGGCGTCTTTTTGCATCTTGAAAACCCCACCCAGAAATGTTAGGGGGAAATTGACGACCGCTATCGCACGTCACGTGGAGAACACGACACCCTTCATTCAGTGCGGCCGGCGGTCGAGAGGGGGAATGAACGGCGTACCGGCAACATTCTGGGGCAAACTGAGCCAAGACGCCAGGGGCGACGTGATTGCGTGGCACCCATTGGTGGATCACTGCGCCGACGTGGCGGCCGTCGCCGAGGCTCTTCTTGCGATCAAACTCTGGCGCATTCGGATTGCCAATCTATCAGGCCTTGACGACCTTGATGAGACTATCTGCGCCAGGCTGTGCGTGCTCAGCGCCCTCCACGACCTTGGCAAACTCAACACCCACTTCCAAGCCAAGGGACGTCCTGACCTCGGGTTTGCCAAGGGAGGGCATGTCGAGCCCGGGATTGGCGCTCTCAACGACGCGCAGATCCAAGGGTGCCTAAAGCCGCTCACCTGTTTTGGAGACAGGGCCTTTGGCTTGCTGGTCACCGCTCTCGCCCACCATGGACAACCAAAGTCGGTAGACGCCATGGCCGGTTCGCACCAAATTACTCCATGGAAGCCTCGGGGCGGACTGGATCCGATCGATGGCTTGCGTTGTCTTGTCGCCGCCTGTCAGCGTTGGTTCCCAAGCGCCTTCGTCGGGGGAACTCCGCTACCCGATAGTTCCAGTTTGGAGCACTCCTTTGCAGGACTGGTGACACTCGCCGACTGGATCGGTTCGGACCCTGTATTCTTCCCGTTCAGCAGCGATATCTCCGACCGCATGGAATTTGCCCGACGGCAGGCTCGCCAGATCGTATCAAAGATGTCCCTTGAGGTTTCGTTCGATGACCGGGCGGACCGACATGCAAGGAACCCGTTCGAACGCGTTTCCCGGTTCACACCGACTGCCGCTCAAAAAGCCATCGTTGATCTTCCTGATGCCGATTCTGGGTCTATTACTATCCTCGAATCGGAGACGGGCAGCGGCAAGACAGAGGCAGCGTTGGCCAACTTCGTGGGGCTTTTCGCGCGTGGCGCCGTGGACGGTCTTTACTTTGCACTCCCCACCCGAACTGCTGCCACGCAGATCTTCAGGCGGGTGTGCGAGGCTGCCACTCGCGCTTTCGCTAATCCTCCTGGTGTCGTGCTGGCGGTTCCCGGCTACCTCCAGATCGACGATGTAGAGGGACAACGGCTTCCGAAATTCGATGTACTTTGGTCGCGGTAGGGACGGCCCTTGCGGGCCGCCCCCCGCTCGGATCCCAGCGGGCGGTACTACCGCACTGGGCTCTTGCCTCGGGTCCTGACCACAAACCGCACGTCCGGTATCGGATGGCATATGCGCGCAGGCGGCAAA
>JACRCP010000166.1 GCA_016218965.1 Deltaproteobacteria bacterium
ACGGTTTACGGCTGATAGCTGAAAGCTGAGAGTTGACTTGTCCGCCGTAACCTTGGCGAAGGCGGATGGCTGATGGCTCGTGTTTCATGGCTGCCCCTTTCACGTAGACGAAGCTCCGCCGCTCGGTTTCTTTCTCGAAACTGCCAATTCGATTAGACTTGCCCGATAACCCCCGCACGAACCAGTCTCGCAGAACCAAGTCCCGGACCCCATGCCGCCCTCCCAACCGTTCTGCCATCGTCTGGCGCCGTCAGAATAACCCAAACGCCAGAAATCCTCAAGCAGCGATTTTCGCTTGCCGCCCCCCCTGCATCACCAAAGCCCTTGAATCACACCCCTCCGAATCGACTCTACCACAATTCGACCGATTCCGTGTTACACTGACAGCAACAAAACCGGCCCACGGGGAACGCTGGGCGTACGCGATTCGACCCATCGGCAGAGGCGGCAGACGCACTCACACGGAGGCAGGTGCATGGCCAGACAAATCAAGCGGGCGATGACAGTTGCCACGGCGACCCTTGTCATGTTTTCGGCCGCCTCGGCGGCGTTTGCGCAGGGCGTTCCGTTTGTCAGGTTGGGCGTGTTTTGCGACACGCACGACGTCATGGCCGACACCGCAGGCAAGGTCCACGCCATTTGGGTCGAGGGGAAAACCGTGCACTACGGCCGGATCGAGAACGGCGCCATCGCCGGGCATGAGGACGTCCCCGGCTCGAACGGCGTCACCATGCGTTTTGCGCGCCCGCGCATCGCCGTAAAACCCGACGGATCGGAGATACACACCGCCTGGGTCACGCCCGACCCCGAGTCGGATTCGATGGTCCACGCCTGGCGCGACGCGTCCGGGTGGCACACGCACAAGGTCTGGGAACGCTCGGGGGACGAGCACCTCGCGCAGCCGTCGGTCGCCGTGCGCCCGGACGGATCGGTGCACATCATCGCACAGCGGTGGCGCGACAACGTCGACCCCAGCCCCATCGTGTACTACGAGAAGACGCCCGCCGGCACTTGGAAGGACCCGGTCGAGATATCTCCAAGCGACGCCGAATACCGCGACACCGCGATGGTAGCCGACCCGGCGGGCGGCCTCCACGCGGCCTGGAAAGCGGCGCACAGGCCCGGCTACTACGCGTACGCGCCGCCGGGGGCCGGCTTCGGAGAGACCTTGGAGGTCCCAAAACGCTCAGGCGTGGCTACCGTGTCGTTTGGCGATCTGTTCGTGGACGGCGCCGGGACCGTACACCACGCCTTCGCCGTGTACGGAAACAACGTCGTCGCCGTGGACTACTCTTCCATGCCGAAAAACGGCGCGTTCACAGCCTCCGAGCGCGTTAGCGAAACCGACCAGGTGAGCGTGACCTCATACGACCATTGGCCAGCGGTGGCGACCGACCGACTGGGGCGGGTCTACGTTTCGTGGGGTGAGGAGTCGGGCGGGACGGTCAAGCTCCTGAAGTATGCCGTCCTCGACGCAAAGCAGTGGACGCGCGGGGACGTCGAAACCGACGCCGACATCCACCAGTTCGGCAAGCCGTCGCTCGCCGTCACCTACGACGCCGTCCACCTGGTCTGGCGCACCTCCGGCGGCGAGCTTGCGCTCCTAACAGTTGACGTGGCGCCGCAGACCGACGGCGGCATAGACGACGCGGGCGCCGATGCCGGAACAGAGGACGCGGGCCCCGGCGACACCGGAGGGGCGCAAACCGACGGCGGCACGGGGATCGACGGCTCGGTCGTCGTCAAGGACACGGGCGCAGACGAGGACAGCGGCGCGCCGCCCGCGGACGACGCCGGCGGGACCGAAGACGACACGGGTTCGTCCGACGCGGCGAGGAAAACAACGGGGGTCCAGGAGACCGTCGCGGGGTGCAGTTGTGCGACCGTCGGGCCGACAACTGTCGAAATGAAAGAGGAAATCCTCGGGAGGGGACAATGGACATCACCCGGCATGTGATTCTCGCGGCGGCGTGCGTGTCGGCCTTTGCGGTGTTGGCCACGGCTTGCGCCGAGACAAACACCCTTCCGGGCAGCGACGTGCCGGACGTTGCGGCCCCCGCAGACGGCGGGACGTCGCCGGACGACGCCGGCGCGGGGGGCGACGGGGCGACGGCGTTTGACTCCGGTCCCGTCGACGCGGCCGAAGACGACGCGGCGCGCGCCGACGCCGGCCCCGACATCGGCGACACCGGCGGCGACACCTCCGCCCCGGACGATGCGGGCGATTCCCCTCAGGACGGCGGCGACGACGGAGGCGCCGACGCCGGATCGGGGGTTTGCGCAAAGGACGAGGACTGCCCCAACAAACCGGGCATGCAGAAAATCTGCTACATGAATTCTTGCTGCTACTACGACCCCTGCGACCAGGACCAGGACGGCGTCAAAGACAACACCTGCGGCGGGCCCGACTGCGACCCGAAAAACCGGGACATACCCATAGACCACGAGGTGTGCGGCAACGGGGTTGACGACGACTGCAACCAGTTGACCGACGGTCTGGACCCCGCGTGCAAGCCGAAGAACGACACCTGCGAGACGGCCGCCGAGTTGAAAAACGGCGATCACGTCTCGGCGTCGACGGACGGCGCCGCCAAGGACTACGGACCGTCGTGCGGCCCCGACGTGGTCTACACCTTCACCGCCGCGGGGATCGTCGAGGCGACAATCACCTTGACCGTGCCGGCGCCCGTGCCGCCGGCGGAACTCCCGAGCCAGGGCGTCGAATACGAGTTCTACGTGGGCGACACCTGTCCGCCCTACGGCACCGGCGGCTGGTGCCGCTGCGCGAGCGGGCCGTACTGCGGTTCCCAACTTCCCGTGACCTATTCGGCGTGCAACAGGTTCCCGGCCGGGACCTATTTCGCCGCCGTCAAGGGCGGCCCGCGCAACGGATCCCCTTTTAACCCCACCGCCGGTTGGCCTTTCGAGCTTGACCTCGCACTCACAGACCCGCCGGAGCCCCCCTGCGCGGCGGCGACCGACGTTTCGGCCGGCGGGAGCTTTGTCCTCGACCCCGCCGATCCGCGGTGGGTGAATGCCTTTGGGGCGTGCGGGGCCGACGGGACGAAGGAGGCGATCTTCACGCTCACGCTCGCCTCCCCCAAAAACGTGCTCATCAACGTGACCGGGAGCGACGGCGACGAATACCTGGTCGATACGTGCGCCCCGTTGGCCGCCCGGAGATCGGAGCGGCCGCCGCAGTTCGACATCGCGGCGGGGACGTATTTCATTGTCCAGGAACTCCTGTCCACGCAGCCCGGCGCCGCATTCAACCTGACGCTCTCGGACCCGGGGACGGCCTGCTCCGGGGCAGAACAGATTGCCGGCACCGCAAGCCTGAGCGGGACGACGGCAGGGCTTTCAAACATGATCGTCGCGGGGGGCGGCCACGGTCTGGGCCCCGAGAAGGTCTATCGGCTTGACCTCGCGGATGCAAAGCGCGTGGTGGGTGACCTCATCCCCAGCTACACCGGCGCCATCCTCTACTACGAGAAGGAATGCGGCGTGAGCAGGACATCGAGCTTCTCGACCTTCAGAGCCAAGCACTTTGACGAGACCCTGGCGGCCGGGACGTACTTCATCGTCGTGGACGGCGACGCCCCCGCCGACGCCGGCGACTACGTCCTGAACATTACCGTCCTCGCGCCGTGAGAATCCCCTTGACACGCGGCGCGTCGTCTGTGTACACGCAAACCACGATGCGGTCTTCCGTTTGGTTGATACTGGGGGTGTTCCCACTGGCCGTCCCGGTCCTTGCCGCCTCTGGCGGATTCGAGACGATGGAGGTGGCCCCCCGCGAATCCGGCGTCCAGTTCATCCGCTACGCGGATGGGCAGGCGATCCTTTACAACTACCGGTGGGAACTGGCGCGCGAGGGACGCCGTGTCACGGTGAACGGAAAAGGCGACAACAACAAGGCGGGCGCGGAGCGCGTCGAGTGGGTCGAAACCTCGGAAATGGAGATGGCCGGGGGCGGGCTCCGCACGCGCGTGTGGATCAAGGAGTCCAGCGGCGCCGAGAAGGAAAGCTGGAGGATCGAATACGACTGGACCGCTCGGAAGGCTGCCTACACTTATCGAGATCGGGCCTCGGGCAAAACCGAAGCGAGGACGGTGACGTTCGGCCCCCGCGCGTTCGCGGCGGATGCCATGCATTTCGTCCTGCGCGGCTTTCCCTTTGAGAAGGGAACGGGGACCGCCATCAAGGGCGAGTTCGTCCTGACGGACGGCAGCGTCACGAAGGGAGCGGTGATCCATCGCGGCGAGGAACGGATCGGCACGGCGTTCGGACCGTTGGACACCTTCAAGCTCGAGTTCAGGCCCTCCGGAATCGTCGGGGTGCTCGCCCCGAAGATGTTCATCTGGTACACGAAAACCACGCCGCACTTGTTCGTGCGCTACGACGGCAAGGACGACGGATTCCTGAAGCCGCGCACCACGAACGAACTGGTGAAGTACTCCCCCGAAGCCCGCATCAGGCCCGAAAAGGGACCGCCGCGGGGGGAGGCGGGGTCGGAGAGCGGAGGGCAAGCGTTTTGAGGGCTTTCGCGGTCTCTTCTTTGACCTCGGTGAACTTGAGACCCATGCCGGGGGGCAAGGGGTTTTGGCGTTTCCAGACGACCTGGGCGGCCGCGTTGTGCTCGGTGGCCGGGTCGTCCGGAAAGTGCCAGCGGACGGTGACGGCTTCGCCGGGACTGAAAGGGGCTTGGGTCCGGATGAACAGACCGCCCGCAGAGGCGTTGACGATGTTCACGTAGAGCGTCGCGCCTCCCCCCTCGCACCAGCAACGCGTGCTCAAGGGGATGCGCGCGTGAAGCCGCCGTTCTTTGCCTGATGTCTGCACGTGCCCCCTTTCTTGCTTCAACCAGCACTGATTGTAGCACCTGCGCCCCCGGTTGAAAAGCCCGAACAGCCCGAACAGCCCGAAAGCCCGCCGGAGCCCGCCGAGTTGAATGTTGTGCCCGACCCCGGCACTCGCCGTCACGCTGACGGCGCGATTCCTGTTGCAGCGAAAGGGATTTTCTTTGCGCCCTCTGCGTTCTCCTCGGTTTCCGTGTTTTGGTTGCGGATGATGGGCCGCGCCGTGGTATGTTCCGTCGGGATGAGAGAACAGCCGAAAGGCGGCGGGGGTGGGCGGTTTGAGCCGCGAGGCGAGGCGGTTCGGGCGCTTGATGCGGTCGAGCGGCGGCGGACGGACTCGGACGAGGCGCTGAAGGCGGCACTCGACGGACATCCCGGCGCCGACCCTAGAGACAAGGCGTTGCTGAACGAGCTTGTGATGGGCGTCCTTCGGATGCGCGGCGCGCTTGACGCGGAGATCGCGCAGGCGAGCAACCGCCTGATCGAAGAAATCGACCCGCTCTCGCTCCAGACCCTCCGCGTGGCCGCCTACCAGCTTTTGTTTTTGGACCGCATCCCCGCCCATGCGGCCGTGAATGCCGCGGTCGAGATCACGAAGAAACGGAAAACCGGCCGCGGCGTCTCCGGCTTTGTCAACGCGGTCCTGAGGAAGCTCAGCGTGCGGCCCCCGGCGCGCACTGGAACCGTGTCTCGCCACTATCAAACGCCTTTGGACCTTGAGCGTCCGGCGAAGCCTTCGCGAGACGCCGAGGAAGGGCGTGCCGGAGGGCGGCGCCCAGAGTCGCTCTCCCACACTCCCTGGCTCATCGACCTGTTTGTCCGCCAACTCGGAGAGGCCGGCGCGTTGTCGCTTTGCGAGGCGAACAACCGCGAGCCGCCGTTTTCGATTCGCGCGGTCGGCCTCAAGAATTCGAGGGACGATCTCGCCCGCCTCCTCGTCGAAAAGGAGGGAATCGAGTCGTCCCCGGGCCGCTTCGCCCCGCAATCGTTGATACTCAAAAAAGGCGTCAACCCCGCCGCGTCGCCGTCGTTTGCACAGGGTCTGTGGACCGTGCAGGACGAGGCGGCACAGCTCGTCTCGCTTGTGCTCGACCCCAAGCCGGGTGAGCGCGTGCTCGACGCCTGTGCGGCACCCGGCGGCAAGACCGCCCACATCGCCGAGCTGATGCACGACCGCGGCAAGGTCGTCGCGCTCGACCGTGACCGCAAGCGTCTGGCGCTGGTGGACGAGACCATTCGGAGACTGGGCCTTTCGTGCGTGAAGACCTCGATGGGCGACGCGTCGAGGGACCTGCCGTTAGAGCGCGGGCCGTTCGATCGAATTGTGGTCGACGCCCCGTGCTCGGGACTTGGCACGCTTCGACGGTCCCCAGAGATCAAGTGGCGCGTGACCCGGGACGACGTGCGCGATCTCGCCGCCCGCCAGCTGGCCATCCTCGAAAACCTCTCAAAGTATTTGAAACCCGGCGGGATCATGGTTTACAGTGTCTGCACGCCAACCGACGAGGAGGGACCGGGCGTGGTTGAGACGTTCCTGAGCAAGACAGCCGGGTTCCGTCCGTCGCCCATTCGGAGCGGCCTCGGACTCGATCCCCCCGTTCTGTTGTCCGCCGGCCCGATGCTCACGACTCACGACTTACGACTCGGGACTGCCGTCGTGCGCACCTGGCCCCACCTCCACGGCACCGACGGGTTCTTCATCGCAAGACTAGTGAAGGGGACCAACCCATGAGCCGCCGAACAAATCCCAAGCTGCAAATTCCGAATCCCGTCCGGATCGCCCCTTCGATCCTCTCCGCCGACTTCGCGCGGCTGGGCGCCGAGGTGAAGGCTGTCGAGGCCGCGGGGGCCGACGTTATCCACGTGGACGTGATGGACGGGCGGTTCGTCCCCAACATCACCATCGGTCCCGTGGTCGTCGGGAAACTGCGAGCGGTCACCCGGCTTCCGCTCGACGTGCACCTCATGATCGAGGACCCCGGGCGCTACATCGACGAGTTCATCAAGGCCGGGGCCGACGTCGTGACCGTCCACGCCGAGGCATGTCCCCACCTGCACCGCGTTCTCCAGCAGATCAAGGAGGCATCCGCGCGACTCCCGAAAGCGAAAGCCTCCCGCGCGTTTGACGAGGTCGTCGCCGGCGTGGCCATCAACCCCCACACACCGCTGTGCGGTGTCAAGAACGTCCTCCAGGACGCCGGGCTGGTCCTCGTGATGACGGTCAACCCCGGGTTCGGGGGCCAGAAGTTCATCACCTCGTGCGTCCAGAAGATCAAGGACCTCGCGGCGATCGTCAAGGCGCGCAAGCTTGACACGATCATCGAGGTGGACGGGGGCGTCAACGAGGGCAACGCGGCCACGGTCGCATCGGCCGGCGCCCGGTGGCTCGTGGCCGGCGCGGCCGTGTTCGGAACAAAGGACTACGCCGGCGCGATACGCGCGATCAGGTCGGCCGGCGCAAACGCGTTGTGATCCCGCTCATGGCGCCATCGGCCCGGTTCGAGTTAGTCTTCGACCGGACCCAGGGAGAAACAGCAGCGAGGAGGGAACCATGAGATACCTGCCGGCAGCCTTCATCGTCGTTTCATTGGCCGTGGTTTTCGCCATGTCCCCCGGATGCGGAGGTTCCGATTCCGACACGTCCGATGCCGGCGGGACCGAACCCGATGCCGGGACCGCGGACACCGGACCGGGTGGGGGGACCGTCACGCTCGAGGACGGGACGCACCAGGGGCCGATGACCGTCGCCGCGGGCGGGACTCTCAAGGCCGCCAACCCCGGTGGCGCGACCGTCGAGAACGACAAAGGCGCCGTCATCATCGTCGAAACCGCGCCCGGCAAGACGACCACGGTCTCGGGCCTCAAGGTCAAATCCGCGGGCGGCGCGGCGATACTCGTCAAAGGCTCGGGCGACTTCACGGGCGACAACCTCGACGTGGCGTGCACCAAGGGGCTCGGGATCGCCGCCGAGGGCGCCGCGAACTTCGCACTCTCCTCGACGAGCATCAGCGGAAACATCACCCCGGACCAGATCCCAAACCTGTACTTCCCCCTCAAGGGCACCGAGTACCCGATTATCGGGACCATCGTTTCCAAAACTACCAAGGTCACTCTGACGGACGTCACCGTGACGGGTTTCGGAGGCTTTGGCGCGGTGTTCGTCGCCTCCAACGGCTCGTGGGACCGCGGCGCCGTGACCGGCAATGTCGGCGTCGGGATCATGCAGTCGGGAGGGACACTTAACGTGTCGGACGTGAAGATCGACGGCACGCAGGCCGGCGAGCGCGGGATGGCGATCTTCTCGTACGGGATGGTCGCCGCCAACAAGGCCGCGCTCAGCACCGACCACGTCGAGATCGCCGACAACAAGGGGTTCGGAATCCTCCAGGAAGACTCATCGTCGTCGCATGACGGCCTCAAACTCAACCGCAACACCGAGGTGGGCCTGTGGGTCCAGAAGTCGCCGGGCACGGTTTCCGCACCGTCACTGGTCGTAAAAGGGGAAGGCAGCGAGCTCAACGAGAACAAGGGCGGCGGCATATTCGCCATCGAATCGGGCGGGATAGACATCTCGGCGGCCAGCCTCTCGCGCGCCGTGGTAAAAAAGATCACCGCCGGCGAAACCGGGCTGGTAGAGATGGCCGACGGACTGCAGGTGTCCAACCTCACCGGCGACCTCAAGGTGAACAACGCCTCGTTTGCCGACAACACGCGCATAGGCGTCCTGCTCTCGGGGACGCCCGCCCCCGGGGCGAACGTGACGTTTGACGGCGTGACGATATCGGGGGCGAGCCAGTACGGCCTCTTGGGCGTGGAAGGCTTCACGGTCGGCGCGGGATGGGGCGTCACCAAGGACCCGTCGCTCGCCGAAGTCGACACCAACTTCACCGGCACGCTGGGTGTCGCAAGCGCCACGAGCAAGGTGCCCTCGCTCGGGAAGGTCGAGTCGTCGGGGCTTATAGGCGGGAGCGGCATCGTGAGCGAGTCCGGCGACGTGACACAGGCCGCAAGCGTGGGCGAGCACGGGTTGGGCGAGTAGATTCCCCGCCCTCGGAGAAGCGCGAGGGAGGGGAGCAAGGCGTGGGTGGTGACGTCTCGCCGAGCCGCGCGCGCAAGCAAGCGGTCCGGGCGCCCTGTCCCCCGCCGTCCTTTCCCCTGCCGGACGACGGGGTGCCACGGACAACCGCAGGTTGTCCGTGTGCCCGGGTCCGTAAGTACGGCGGCCCGACCTCACCGCCCAAAAGCCCCACGTCCTCCGAACTCCGTGTTCCCCTTGTACTGTATTGGCCAGGCGCCCCGCCGCTCGTCCGGGTTTGAACCTGGCACGGCGGGACTACCGTTGCGAGGGGGAAGCCCCGGGCCCGTGTGCGGTACGGGGCTTCATCCCCTGGTTACGCGTTGGCGCTCAGTCGGGGGTGTTCGCCGCTCCCCGGCGGGACGGCCGGGAGCGCCGGGATTGTCACGGGCTGACTGCCCGCGCCCTGCGCAACTGCCGTCACGGCTGTCACGGTCGTCTCGTTCTTGCTGCGGCTCTGCTTCTCGGGCGCGACGTACCGCAGGCGGACGCGGAGGTCCTTGCGGTCGAACGCCGGGAGGTTGTACGCGACGAAGGTCCGGTACGCCCACAGCTTGCCGCCGAGTGTCGCGAATTCGGCTTCCTGCTCCTTCTTCGTGCCCTGCCACGCGTCGCTTAGGCCCTTCGACTTCGCGAACGCTTTTTCCTGCGCGGCCATCGCGGTCTTGAGCTTGCTCGACGCGTCGCGCGAAGCCATGTCCTCGGGCAGTCTCTCGATGGCGTCGTAGTGCTCGACGGCCGTTGTGTGGATCGCCTTGGCGGCGTACATCCCCGGCCTGGCCTTCGGCACCTTCGGCGCGGACGGGTTGCCGACACTGGCGGCCTCGAGAATCCGGCGGCTTCTGAGCACGGCGTCGCGCAGGATGTCGGTCGTTTTCGTGAGGTCGGTCTCGGCATCGGCCACGGCGCCCATGGCCGCCTCGCGCTCTTCGGCGAGCTTTTCGATGCGCACGTCCATCGCCTCGAGGTCGGCGATGCCCTTCTGGTCGAGCACTCCTTTCTTCTGTTTGACGTAGTCGAGGGTCGAACCGCAGATCTTCCTGAGCCTTTCGATGTAGTAACTCACCTGCCACCTCCTTTGCTTGCCCTTCACCCCACCGGGGCGTGGGCTTGGTTCTTTGTCCGGGGTTGAACCATTCAGCCGCGGACACGGGGGAGTAATGCAGCCGGTGTGCCAACACGTCAGCCGTCAGCCATCAGCTTTCAGCAGTCAGCGTCGGCCGAACACGAACAGCAACGGACGTTTTTCAGAGAGGAACGCGCGTTCCTTTATATGCGATCGAAAATCCTCCGGTCGCCCTGTCGGCGCCGGAGAGGGCCGGGGTGAGGTGCGCGCGAGGCGCGTCGGGCGGAATCCGCCCGGTTAAGCACCTATGATTTATGGGAATTGTCGAAGCGAGGCGGAATCCGCCCTGCCGACGACGAAAAAAGACCCCGACATATGGCCACGCGCAACGAGGAAACTGCTGCGAAGTCCATCCCAAAGGCCCGGGGCGTCAACGGATTGCCAAGAGACGCTTTTCCAAAGCGCCGGAGCATCATCGATCGCACTGGAGACACTGTTTTGGACGGCATGAGCATCGTCGATCGCGTTGGAAAGACTATTCTAGCGGACGAGAGCACCATCGATCGCGTTGGAGACACTGTTTTCGTGGGTCGGAGCACCATCGATCGCGCTGGAGAGACTATTCCAGCGAACCGGAGCACCAGCGATTACGCTGGAGAGACTGTTTTCGTGGGTCGGAGCATCATCGATCGAGTTGGAGACACTATTTTGGACGGCAAGAGCACCATCGATCGCGTTGGAAAGACTATTCCGGCGGACCGGAGGACCATCGATCGCTCCGGAAAGACTATTCCGGAGGGCACGAGCATCTCCGGTCTTGCAGGAAACACTTTCTTGGGCGTTGTGAGGATCCTCGCCCTTCAAAGAAAGTGTTCTCCGGACGATCGACTTCGGCGCTCACCAGAACTGACCCGCTTATGCTCTACAGAACTGACCCATCGTGATGGGAGCGATCATGATCACGATTTTGATCGCGATCGTGAACGTGATCGACGATTCCGATCACAAGGCATCGGAAGCGACGTG
>JACRCP010000172.1 GCA_016218965.1 Deltaproteobacteria bacterium
TGGAAGACTACCCCAGGACGGTGATGGAGTTGGAGAGACGGTTTTCCACGAAGGAAGCGTGCCGGAAATACTTGGCCGCCTTGCGTTGGCCGGAGGGATTTCGCTGCCGAGTGGGTACTGGCGTCAGGGAGATACCCCTGTACATGGCATTCCTTCGCGCCCGACGATTCCGCGCCGGCAAGGACAAGAAATGCGTCATTAAGCCTGTCCTCCCTGAGCAAGTGCAGCATCCTTTCGAGTATTGCTTTTGCTTCCTCATTCCCCCGGCCGATTTCCGGAATGGCTTTCAGGACCAGCGATCGCGCCTTCTTCTTGATATTCCTGTATGTCACGTTCACATTAGTTCTTTGAATGAGTCTCTTGCAAAAAAGCCTCTCTGCCGCGGAGGGGGCGGGTGACAACTCCGACCGGGTGGGAACTTGGGGGACGGTGGTGCGGGCTGTGCATTGCGTCTGGTCCGCCAGTTCCGTCGTCCGGGTCAGGCTGCCCATACAGGTCGGATCGGAAGAGGCAGGGTGCGGAATCCATTTTGCAGTTTCAACGAAACGCCAAGCACAGCCAGCACCACCGCCCCCCAAGTTCTCCCTATTTCGCACCTCTGCCCGTTCTCACCCCCCAGTTTCCTGCAACTGTTTCTCACTCCGGATCGCACGCGCCGGCGCAGGTGTGGATGATGGCGCCGGCGGGGCGGAGGAAGGCATCTATCTGGTTCATGCCGGCGGTCGTGCGCCGGACGCCTTCGTGGGCTTCGTTGTCCTCGCCGGGGGGCGTGGCGGTCATGCCCGGCAGCGGGTCGACGCCGAAGTCGAACTCGACTATCGCCGACCCGTCAACGGGGGATTCGGCCGTCGCGATCGCGGGGATCGAACGCGGGGCGGGTTGGAGATGAATGGCGTCGAGTGCGCGGGCGTGGAGGTGGGACGAGATGTTGGGGACCTGCGCGTCGCCGATCCCCGTCTGGATGAGGATGCGGCGGTCGGCCGGACTCCCCGGGTACGGGTCGCGCGCCACCCTGGGGGCATACGTCAGCGGGTCGATCCGGTCAAACGAACTCTGAATTGCCGCGGTGAGCTTTTGCTGGTCGAGCGGGTCGGGAAATACCGAGTCGATGAGGATGAGAAACGGCGTGAACGGCCGGGCGCGGAACATCATTAGCGAAAAGTCCGCCCCGCCGACGCCGAGCACCGCGCGCTCGACGTGAGGGGACAGCGCCGCATACGTGCCCCCGAGAATTCCTCCCATGCTGATCCCGTAGAAATACACGGCAGACGGATCGTACGCCGGGCCGCCGCCAAACTGAAGCTCGGGGATCGACGACAGCGGACCCGCGGCGGCGGCCGCCAGCGCGACAAAATTGGCCATCCCCTGATGGACGCGGTCTGAAAAGCGCAGCGTGTTCGCGGGATCGCCGGTGAGATCGGCCATGACGATCCAGCGGTCCTCGTCGCTCATCCCCCACCAGTCGGCCGCGACGACAACGAACCCGTACGCGTCGGCGAACTCGAACACGAAGTTGTCTACGATCTCGTGGCGGTTCCCAAAGAAGCCGTGCCCGAACTGCAAAAGCCTTGCGGGCGGCGCGCCGGCATCACGGGTGGCAACGCTTCGCGGCACGACGACGGTGAACGGCACGTCGGCCTCGCCCAGAGCCTCCACATGCCCGTCGGGGCCGCGGCGCAGCATGGCGCCCGGTTCGGCCGAATCGACGTAGAGCGGGACGCGCACGGTCGCCTCGATTATCCGGAAGATGTGTTCGTCCGCGCCGTCCTTCACCTCGACGACGTCGACCACGGGCGGGGCGGCGGCAAGACGCAGAAGCAGGTCGTCCCGGACCGAGATCATGTCGCGCGTGACGTTTTCTTCGCTCTCGGTCGTGAAATCCCACGCGAGCAGGAGCTGTCCCCGCCCGAACCCGACGGCGTCGAGCGCGGGGAAAACCTCGCGCCCGTACCGCTCCGCGAGGGCAGCCAGAACCTGATCGGCCCCCGCCGTCCCGTCGCGGATCGCCGCAAACCCCGCGGGGGCCGGAAGTGGTGCGCCGCCGGTGTCGCGGAGGTCACGAATGCCCACGATGTACCGGCGCCGGTGTTCGAGTCTCTCAAGCGGCCTGATGACAAGGGCGCGCCGCCTCGGATCCTCCGGGCGGGGGTCGAGCTCGGCCATGTGCAGGACCGGTTTTCCGGTTTCGGAATCCAAAACGACCGTCGGTCCGCCGGCGCCGAGCGTCAAGCCGACGTCCTTGGCAATGTCCATGAGGTTCGACCCGTCGACGTGGAACGGGAACAACGCCAGAATCTGCGTCCCGACGGACCAACCGTCGGCCGGGTGGAGAACGAAGCTGTCGACCGGACGCCCGTCCTGGTCGCGGAGCAACGCGCGGGGCGGAATCGACACGCGCCTGCCGGACGGAAGCGAAGGGTCGTCCGCGAGAAACCAGTCGGAGGGAAACGGCAGCGCGCAGTCCCATTCGGCAGCCAGGGGATTGCAGGCACCCGCGGGTTCGGACGCATCCGTGGTCCCTGCGTCCGCGACAGAGTCCCCGCCGCCGTCGGCCGGGATCCCGCCGTCCGGCATGAACGCATCGCCCGGGTCCGAACCATCGGACGCCGTCGCCCCGCCGCCACCGCATCCAACGGCGAGCAGGACGAACACCAGTGCGACGCTGCGATTCCCAATACGTGCTCTCATCCAGAGGCGATAATACCACAACGCCGAAGGCGACGAAAACGGCGCAAGCGTCAACTCGAATTGGCAGTGGCGTTGGATCGCTGCGCCAGTCGCGTCCCGATGCGCCCTGGAGTCACGTCGCGGGAACCATACCCCTTCTTCACGGCGGAGTGAGTTGCCATGTGCTGCGCGCCCCCGGATGGACGATACTGGCAGGCCGAACGCGGAGTTTCCGGGTGCCACGGACAAGCAGCGCTTGTCCGTGCGGGATGCGTGTCGACGGGACACGGACAACCTGCGGTTGTCCGTGGCATCCATCCAAACACATACTTCGCAGTACTCCGAACTTCGGTGAGACCCACGTCACATGGACTTTGAAATCGGCAGTGGTAGAATAAAGGCCGTCGGTGAGGCGTAACATTCACCGGAGGTCGTGTCATGAAATGGAAGATCTTCACATTGCTGGCCGCCGCGGCGGTCATACTTGGTATCCAGGGATCGGCCGTCGCCTACGAAGGCGAAGGGGAAGGCGACGTGGAAGACGTGAGCGTCTTTTACGACTCGCTCTCGCCGTACGGAGACTGGATCTACACCGAGGAGTACGGCTACGTCTGGAAACCTGTCGGCATCGCGCCCGACTGGCGCCCCTACACGTACGGCCACTGGGTCTGGACCGAAGAGCACGGATGGTACTGGGTCTCGAACTACGAGTGGGGTTGGGCGCCGTTCCACTACGGCAGATGGGTCATCTACCCTGCGTATGGCTGGGTATGGCTGCCGGGGACGGTTTGGGCCCCCGCGTGGGTGACATGGCGTTACTCGGACGTCTACATCGGCTGGTACCCGCTCTGGCCCGAGTTCGTGGTGGTCACCGGCCTATGGATGACTTATCCCATCTACGTCCATCACGACCATTGGGTCTTCGTCGAAACCCGGCATTTCGGGTCACACGGCCAGCACCGGCACTACATCCCGTCCGACCGGGCCGGCCAGGCATACGCGGCGACGAAGGAGTCGCACGAGTATCGCGGGCACGGCAACGAGACGTATCTTGCCGGCCCGTCGCGCGTGACCGTGGAAAAATCGGCGGGACACAAGTACGAACCCGCAAGGCTCTCCGATTCCTCGCGTCCGGTGCCGTTCTCGGCATCCCACAAACCCACTTCCGCGCTCAAGGTTTACCGCCCGCAGTTCGGCTCAAAGTCGCAGGTCCTTCTGCCGTCGACCACGGCGGCGAAGATCCCCGAGGCCGCCCGGCCCGCTGTGGGCCGATTCGACCCTCCGAAGACCAAACCCGGCGCCGTGTCGCCGGGAAGGCCGGGAGGAATGCCGGGCGCGGGCGGGAAAGAGATGTACCGGCCAAAGCAGCCCCCGCTCGGCAAGGGCTCAGGCGCTTCCCAGTTCAAGGGATCGGGCAGCGCCAGGCCCGGGACCGGCCAGGGCTACAAACGACCGGGAGGCTCGGTTGCGCCCTATGCGCCGCGCGAGTATCCGCACGGCGAGGCGGGCAGTACGCACCGCCCTGCGTACCCCGGGGGTGTACAGCGGCCGGCCGCCCCGGACGGCGACGGCGAGGGCACCTACGTGCCGCCCGCGAAACCCAAGGTGAAAGGCAAAGAAAAAAAAGCTCCCTGACGGAGTGAGTTGCCATGTGCTGCGCGCCCCCGGATGGACGATACTGGCGGGCCGAACGCGGAGTTTCCGGGTGAGTTTTCGGGTGCCACGGACAAGCAGCGCTTGTCCGTGCGGGATGCGTGTCGGCGGGACACGGACAACCCGCGGTTGTCCGTGGCACCCATCCGAACAAGAGACCTTGATCGTGCGTCAGTCGTGCAATCGAGTTTCCGGGCTGCGGCGTCCCCGAACCTGCGGAACTTCAGCCTCATCCCTGAACCTTGCATTGCTCTGCGCGGGTGATATATTCCTTTGCGGCCAGACGTTTTGGACCGGGGTCGCCGTTCTGCCCAAGGAGGACGTCCATGAAGACATGTATCTGCGCCGCGATGCTTGCCGCTTTCCTTTTGGTCCCGGCCGCCGCCGCCGCGCGGAGCGTCTACCTCAACGGAGTCAACATCGACGGAGTCACGGGCCAGGAGTTCAAGAACTGCACCGTCAAGGTCGACGCGGACGGGAACCTCTGGATCACCGCCAAGGACTACGTGGTCAAGCCATCCGACGGCAAGGAGCCGCCCATGCAGCCCCCGGGCGCCTCCCCGCAGCCGTTGACCGGCATCATCACCAAGAAGTACTGGCTGGTCACCGAGATCAGTCCCGCCGGGAGGAGCGGCTACGACGTCGACGTCTACATCAACAACACCTGGGTCAAAAAGGTCCAGAACAACGACGAACAGATCGTCATGGACATCACGAAACACATGAGGGCCGGCGGCAACGTCGTCAAGTTCGCCGCGATCAAGGCCAAGGGCCAGGCCGCCGTCCCCGGCTCCAAGGCGTTCACCAACATCATCGTTGGTGAGGGGAGCTCGGGTGGGAACAACGTCGTCATAGACAAGCCGATCCTCGAGTACAAACGGTTCGGGTCTGAGGGCCATCCCTTCGTGAACGAGCACACGGTGACGGCCCGCTGAAGGGGGATTCGATGTGGTCGATGACCAATGACGCATCCGTGCTGGGGTTCGCGCCCGACGACGTCATCACGGTGTACGAATCGATGAACAACATCCAGATTGCGTCCGCCGGCAAGGCCCCCGAGCCCGCCAAGGCGTACATCGTCGGTTTCCGGAACAAACGCGGGTCGTTCTCGATGCTGGCCTACCTGTATTTCGGGGGGAGCCAGAGCCGCGAGATCTACGCCCCCGAGATCGCGGACTTCGAACTCGACGCCTACAGCGTCGCCGAGGAGGACGGCGTACAGTTCCTCGAGAGCATGGGATTCATGATGCACAACCTCAACTACCGGATGCTATCGCACGACCAGCAGACGGCGCTCAAGAAGGAACTTCCGCTCTTCTGGACCGACTTGAGCGATTTCGCGAAATTCCGCGAGGAGCGTCTGCAGAAAAGCAAAGGGGAACACGAGGTGCAGGAGGTCGCGTACAAGAGACCTGCCGAGCCGCCGCAGACCAAAGAACGCGCCATAAGCGGTGTGTTCCGCGCCGCGGCCGAAGCCAAGCCCGCAAGCGGCGTCTTCAAACCGGCGGGCGGGTCCATCCCGGTCGACGATCAGACCGCACGCGGGCAGGCCGACGCCCGCCTGGCACGCCTCCTGGCGGCATTTTGAGGCGACGATGAAACCCTGGTTTGCGACCGCACTCGCGATCCTGCTTGCATATGGGGTTTGCGCCTGCCCAGAGGACAAGACCAAGGCGATCGCCGCGTCGAAGATCGCCTACGACCTGGGGGTGAACCACCTCAACTCGAACCAGGTTCGCCAGGCGCTCGACCAGTTCCTCAAGGCTGTCGAGTCGAACCCGGAGTTCCCCGAGGCCCACAACGCGCTCGGTCTGCTGTACTTCGGAATCCGCGATTTCGACAAAGCCGAGTTGCATTTCAAGAAGGCCATCGACCTGAAACCGGACTTCTCCGACGCAGCCAACAACCTCGGCCGGCTGTACCTCGAAAAGGAGGACTACGACCGCGCAATCGAGATGTTCAAAAAGGCCCTCTCCGACATGATCTACCCCACCCCTCAGTTCGCCACGGGGAACCTCGGCTGGGCGCTTTACAAGAAAGGCAAGACAAAGGAGGCGCTGGAGCAGTTCCGCAAGGCCGTGCTTCTCGACCCCAAGTTCTGCCTTGGCCACCGATGGATCGGAATGATACTGCACGAAACCGGAGAAGGGCTCGAGGCCAGACGGGGAATCGAGAAGTTCAAGGAGGCCTGCCCCTCGGAACCCGAAGCGCACTACCGCCTTGCCGAGGTGAAACACCGATTCAAGCTGGCCCCGCTCGCCGACGTGATGGCCGACCTCGAACGCTCGCTCGAGTTCAACCCGTCGTTCTGCCCCTCTTTGCTCTTCGTCGGGCGGCTCCACGACGAAGCCATGAAGTACAAGGAAGCCGCGGCCGCCCTCGAAAAGTACTTCGACGCGTGCCAGGACCTCACCGATGCGGAAGCCTACCTGCTCACCGGAACGATCTACTACAAGCTCGATCAGCAGGAGAAGGCGGCCGCGTACTTCGGGACCTGCGTCAAGAGATGGCCAGACACGGTCCCGGGCCGGGCGTGCGCCGAACTCCTCGCGAAGACGCCGCCGAAGTAGTGGACCATTTTTCGACGAAGGCCATCGTTCTGCGCGTCCGGGACACGGGCGCCTCGGACGTGCTCGCAACGCTCCTCACGCCGCGCAACGGGAGGCTGGTCTGCGCTGCCAGGAACGCGCGGAAAAGCTTCAAGCGGTTTTCCGGCTGTCTGAATCTGTTTTCCGAGATCGACGCGGTTGTCGCGGCAAGCGAGGGCCGGGACGTCATGCGCATCGAGTCCGCGGCGCTCCTCGATCCGTTTGAGGGTTTGCGACGGAATCGCGTGTTCGCGATCGCCTCGGCAGGTATCGAGCTCGTCGACCGGATATCGCGCGGGGCCGAGGAAGCCCCGGCCGTCTACTCCGAAACGAGGGGATTCCTTGCAGCGCTGTCGTCGGCGGGCTGCGGCAAAACGGGGGAGTCCGAGGACCGGCGGACGCAGAGGTCCGCGTTGACCGGGTTCTCCCTGCGGATCCTGGCGCTCTCGGGCTTTCGCCCCGAGTTCGATCACTGCGTCTCGTGCGGCCGGGACGCAACAACAAAGGGGGTCACGCGCACGTTCGACCTCCACCGCGGCGGCCTCGTCTGTCCCAAGTGCGTCGGGTCCGCTCGGACGCACGCGCGCGGGCACGTTTCGCTCTCCGCGGCGGCGCGCGCGGCCCTAAAAGAAATGCTTGGCGCCCGCGTTCGGCCTTCGGCCTCGGCCGCCGCCCAGCAAAGCGGGGTCAGCCTTCAGCCATCCTGGTCGGCCGAATGCGCCCGGCTGGTGGACGCGCTGGTCGTCGAGCGGCTGGGCTCCCCCCTCCGTTCGTGGTCCGCCGTCTGAATCCGCACACCCCGCGCGGGTCACGATGCAGGCGACCGTCCGATTCGGAAAGCAGGCTGGTTTTCCGGGATCTCACCGCTTTTTTGCCAGCAGCGACGCGGCGACCGAAGCGGTCATGACCAGGGCGACCACGCCCAGCGAGATCGCCGTCGGGATCTTGTACCACCCCGAAACGAGAATCTTCGCGCCTACGAACGCCAGGATGAACGCGAGGCCGACGCCAAGATAGGTGAATTTTCCCATCATGTCCGAGAGCACGAAGTAGAGCGCCCTGAGCCCGAGGATCGCGAAGACATTGCTCGTGAAGACAATCAACGGGTCGGTCGTGATCGCGAAAACCGCGGGGATGGAGTCGACCGCGAACGCCACGTCCGAAGTCTCGACGACCAGAAGCACGATGAAAAGCGGGGTCGCCCATCGAACGCCCTCGCGCCGCACAAAGAAACGCGCCCCCTCGTAGTCGGGGGTGACCGGGAAGAGCTTCCGCGCAATCTTGATCAGCGGGTTCCGGTCGGGGTGGACCTCTTCGTCCTTCTTGAACAGCATTTTCGCCCCGGCGTATATGAGAAACACGCCGAAGAGGTACAGGATCCAGTGAAACCGGCTTATCAGCGCCGCCCCGACGAAGATCATGACCGCGCGCAGGACAAGCGCGCCCACGATGCCCCAGAACAGGACCCGGTGCTGGTACTGCGCCGGGACCTTGAAGTAGGTGAAGATCATCAGGAAGACGAAAAGGTTGTCGACCGAGAGCGACTTCTCGATTAGGAAACCGGCCAAAAAGTCGAGTCCCGCGTCCCGCCCGAGCCAGAAGAAGATCACCGTATTGAACGTCAGCGCAAGCGAGATCCAGAAGACCGACCAGCCAATCGCCTCGCGAATAGCCACCTTGTGCGCGCGCTTGTGAAAGACGAACAGGTCCAGAAGGAGCATCCCCACCACGAAGCCGGTGAATCCGGCGATGAACTCGATTTCGAACAGGAGGTCAAACTTCATGGCCCGGGCATGATACCCGAGGGTTCGGGCCTGTCAAAGCGAAAAAGGCGAAAAAGGGTGATCATTCAGTCCCGGGTGGGGGGCGGGTTTCCCGGAGCGGCATGTTTACGGCAACCGCCGGGCGAAGTTACATGATGACGCATCGGAAACTGACGCGCAGGGGAAGCCGGCCCCCACCCGAGACTGAATCCTTGCGAAAAAGGTTGGACGCCGGGCGCCCGGTGTATATGATCATCAGCGGGTCGGGTGGAAAACGGAGGCCCCATGCGGTTCCTCTACGTGACGGATTTTCACGGCCATCGGCAATCCTACGAGGCGGCGGCCGAGGCCGCCCTGAGGCACGGGGTTTCGCTCGTCGTCAACGGCGGCGACATGCTGCCCAAACTCGGCGACGAGGACCTCATCCAAAACGAGCGGCTCTTCTTCGGCTGGCTCCGCCCGCACCTGCGCTCACTCAAGGATCGCGGAGTCGCCTACTCCGCGATGTTCGGCAACGACGACTGCGGCGTCCTCCTGCCCGAGCTGGACCGCCTGAGCGAAGAGGGCCTGCTGGAGCGCCTCGACCGGGGCTGGCTTGAGCACCGCGGCTGGCATTTCATCGGTTTCCCCTGGGTCCCGGACACGCCGTTTCTGCTCAAAGACTGGTCCCTGCTCGACTCCACAGGATGGGAGGTCCCCCGGCAGTTCGGGCCTGCGCTCATCTCCACTCCGCGGGGGTTCGAGGAAGTCGGCATGCCGGCCCAGGCGTATCTGTCGCAGGTGGAATCCATAAGAAAAAAACTCGCGCGACCGCCGTACTCGACGCCTCCCGACCCCGCGCGCTCGGTCTTCGTCATGCACGCACCGCCTTCCGGCTCGAAGCTCGACCTGTGCTGGGACGGTCGCGCCGTCGGCTCGGACGCGGGAAGGGATTTCATCGTCAGAATGAAATTCCCCCTCTCGCTCCACGGACACATCCACGAGGCCCCCGGCAGCAACGGCGGCACGTGGGCGACGCGCGTGGGCGGCACCATCGCCGTGAACCCCGGCGCCGGAGGCGGGCCCTGCTGGGTCCTCGTCGACACCGAAGCCCGCACGCTCCGGCACGCGTCGCGCGGCGAGGCCAAGTTCTGACCGTGCGCGCCTTGGAGTGCGGTGGCTTGACACCGCCTTTGACGGGGCGGCTTGGCGCCCCGCCATGCCCGCGTTTTGGAGTGCGGTAGCTTGCTACCGCTTTGTTTTGGAGCGAGCTCGCTCGCGGCACGCGGCAGCAAACTGCCGCGAAATCAAAGCGCAAGCAGGCTTGCGCACTCCAGAGCCGCCCCGCAAAATTCGTTTGACACCCTGCGTCATGGTGGCATATACAGTTGGCGCTTCGCGGGAGAGACCGCGGGAATCAAACACGGAAAGGGGCGACGGCATGACGACGAAGAAACCGGTCAGTCTGGTCACTGGCGCGTGCGGGTTCATGGGCACGCACATGGTAGAGATACTCCACGAGGCGGGCCACCACGTCCGTGCCACGGACCTCGCGTCGGCATACGAGGCTGACGACCTCAAAAGGGGCCGGTTCCCCGGCGTTCTCCGAAAGCTGGGCGCCGAGTTCACGCCGTCCGACATGACCAAACCCGAATCGCTCCGGCCCCTCGTCAAGGGCGTCGACTACATCTTCCACATCGCCGCCGTGTTCGACTACCTGGCGCCGTGGGAGGTCCTCTACAAGGTCAACGTCATCGGTTCGCGCGAGCTTTTCAAGATGGCGGTCGAGGAGAAGAACCTCAAAAAGCTCGTGCTTTGGGGCGCGGGCGGCGTCTACGGCTTCTCGAGGCCCTACCGCGAGATCTACACCGAGGACATGGCCCCCGAGCCGGGAAACAACTACCTCAAGAGCAAGTGGCAGGCCGAGTTCGACCTGATGGAGATGGGCCGGAAGCACAAACTCCCGTTCGCAATCATGCGGCCCACGACGGTCTACGGCCCGCGCGGGGTCTACGGCGGAGGCCAGATGATCATGGCCGCGGCAAAGATGAAAACAGCCGCGACGCCGGCGAGCTTCACCGAGCACATCCCGTTCGTTCACGTGCGTGACGTGTGCAGCGCGGCGCTCCATCTGGCGGTCACCGACAGTGCAACCGGCGAGATCTTCAACCTAAATGACGACACGATCATGACGACGATCGAGTTCTTCCAGTACGTCGCCGAGATCACGGGGCACAAGTTCGTGAAGCTCCCGCCCATCCCCGTCAAACCCCTTCGCCCGGTCGTCAAGGGCGTCGCCACGGTGATGGAAGCGGTGTTCAAGGCCATCGGAACCCGGCCGCCGCTCGAACGCGACAGCGCAAGCTACTTCGGCCATGACTTCAGATATGCAAACGAGAAGCTCAAAAAGACCGGCTACAAGTTCGTCTACGCCGACGCCCGCGACGGCCTGCGCGACACGATAGACTGGTACAAGAAGGAAGGCTGGCTGTAAGACCGCAGCCAGCAGCGGGCAGCGGGTAGCGGGAAGATCGAGGAAATGCGGAGGGTGGCCATAGTAGGCATCGCGACCAGCGCCTTCAAGGCGCGGTGGCGCGAGCGCACGTACTACGAGCTTGCCTTCGACGTTGCCTCCGCGGCACTCCGCGACGCGCGGATGACCAAAGACGACGTCGGGTGCTGCGTCTACGGCATCTACAACGACTTCTTCGAGCGCCAGTTCCAGCCCGACCTCTACGTGCACGACTACCTGGGAATGGCGCCCAAACCCGCCACCCGCGTTTCGACGGGAGGGGCCACCGGCGGGACGGCCGTGCGCATCGGGTTCTCCGAGGTGGCATCGGGCCTCTACGACACTTGCCTGGTGCTCGGCGTCGAGAAGTGTGCGGACCTTTTCGACTATGGCTTGCAGGCTTCGACGCCCGAGGCCCTCAAGGCCATCTCGTACACCGCGGACATGACGTACGAGCAGCCGACGGGCCGGACGGCGTCGGCATCTTTTGCGCTCGCGGTCGTCTCGCACCAGGCGGCGTACGGCAACCCGACTGAAGAGCAGATGGCGAGGGTCTCGATCAAGAACCACGGGAACGCGTGCTTGAACCCGATCTCGCAATCGCCCAAGAGGCTCTCGCTTGACGAGGTGATGAAGTCGAGGGTGATAACGCACCCGTTCAAGTTCTACGACAACTGCCTCTACTCCGAAGGGGCGGCCGCGCTGATCCTCGCGTCCGAGGACGTCGCGCGGAGGTTCACCGACAAACCAGTATGGATCACCGGGATCGGCGCTGCGCTCGACTGGGCTGTCATAGGAAGCCGAAAGAGCCTGCACGAGTTCGAGGCGTCGCGCGTGGCGGCGCGCAAGGCGTACGACATGGCCGGGATCACCAACCCGCTCGAGCAGTTCGACCTGGCCGAGCTTCACGACGCGTTCACCGGGACCGAGATTCTCGCGTACGAAGACTGTTTCTTCTGTGAGCCGGGCGGCGGAGGGAAGCTCATTGACGAGGGCGTCGTCGAGCGGAACGGCAAGCTCCCGGTGAACGTAAGCGGCGGCCTCATAGGTTGCGGCCACGCTGTAGGCGCCACTGGAATTATGCAAACCAACGAGATCGTCTTGCACCTCCGGGGGCACGCGGGCGAGAGACAGGTGCAGGGCGCCCGGCGCGGCCTTGTGCAGAGCATCGGCGGCGTCGGGTGCGCGTGGACGGTGTGTCTGGTGCTTGAAAGTGGCCAGTGACCAGTAGCCAGTGGCCAGTAGGGAAGCAACGCAGACGGCAACGAAGTTGACGGCAAGTGCTCCCGTCTGACGGAAGCGACTCATGGGCGAACAAAAGGCTTTTGACATCGAAGCATGGGTCAAGCGGCACGCCGCGAGGCTGGGCGTCCGCGAGGAAGACCTTCGCAAGGCGTTCGAAAAGGATGCCGGCGCCCCCGCGGGTCCCGACGACCCATTTGAGATCCCGGACGTCTGGAAGGCGACGTACAAGTACAGCTGCGGCGGGGCGTCGAGGTTCTTCAGGGAGCTGCGGGACAACGCCAGGATCATGGGATCGCACTGCGGGAAGTGCGGCGTCACATTCTGCCCTCCAAGAGCCGACTGCCCGCACTGCTACGGCAAAACGCGCTGGGTCGAGCTTCCGGGGACCGGCACCGTGATGACCTACACCACCGTCCACTTCGGCACGAGCGCCGTGCGCAAATACCCGTTTGTCTGCGCCTACGTGAAGCTCGACGGCACCGACTCCGTGATCTGCGCCATCCTCGAGATGGACGACGTGAAACGCGCCAAAGTCGGCATGAAAGTCCGCACACAATTCAAAGAAGCGCGCGACGGGGCAATAACGGATTTCGTCTTCGTCCCGGCGGAGTGACCCGCGACCCGAGGCGCCGGCCACGCCCTGGATGACCCAGTAGGGGCCGCGGTCTTCGCACTTGATGTCGTCCGCGGTGTACGCCGCCATGTCACGCCGCGAGGCGGCGGAGGAAGTCGACGCTGCCGGGTAGGTCGCGGATGATGCGTAGAAGAACGTCCATCGCGGCGGTCTGCGCATTGCGCCCCGCCTCCCATCGCGACACCGTGTTGGCGCCCAGGCGCAGAAGGCGCGAGAGGTCCGCCTGCGTCAGCCCGTGCTTCTCCCGAACGGCCCGGATCTCATTGGCAGACATCAGGTCGTGCGCCTTGCGGTAGATCGCCACGGCGTCTTCGCTCAGGCGCCTGGCCTCGTCAAACCGCAGCACCACCTCTCCGCACTTGGGGCACTTCAGGTGGGCCGCCGACGGCACCTCGACCTCTTCGCCGTTCACGGGCGCCCCCAACCGGCCGCGCGTTTCCTTCATCATCGTCCCACACGCCGGGCAGGCGTCGTCGGGCAAGGCGCGTCCGCGCGGCACGAGAGGCTTTCGGCTAGATGTTCCCTTCATGGTTTTCACCCCCTTCGTGGTGAAACGAAACAACCACGCATTCCGTGCGCAGGATCAACTTCAGATACACTACCTGGTCACCGAGACGGGGTTTGAACACGTACACCTCTTTGGTGAATTATGCATATGGTTAGTACCGAAGTCAAACCAATTTCCAAAGCGGTTCCTCGTTTTCGCCACCCCGTGTTACAATGGCGTTGGATCTCGCACCGAGGGGGCAAGAGATGACAGAGGGTGTCCAAACGCTCGAGGCCACGCTGGCCGCCGAGGCGTCCAGGCCGAGAAGACGACTGTCGAAAGTGGCTGGCGCGAGCATGTTCACCTCGTTCGTCCCGTGGGTGGTGAGCATCAGCGGCTACGGCATCGCCTGGTTTCATGGAGCCCATTTCTTCTACGAATTCCGCGGGCTGTGCGGGGCGACCGGTTGGACGTTTTTCGAACTGACGGGATATGCGTATGCACTGTCGGTTGCCTGCGGATTCCTGTCCGGATTCCTCGGCACTACGTGGGTACTAGCCAAACGCAAACACGTGTACGGACTCGGCTACTGTGTTGCGGCGATCGTCTTGAGTGCGATAGCCGTTGTTGCGCTTGCCCCACCCAGCGTGGTGTGCGTTCTTGACAGAGCTGGACATCTTCTCTTCCCGTGACCGGCACTTGTTTTTCGATTCAGAAACGCGATCCAGTAGGCTGGCTCACCGATGTTCCGCCCGTTCAGGGCTGGATCCTACAACATCACCGTTTCCCGGGCGTGCCTACTCCGCCGTAGCGGCTACGGCTGCGAAGACTGGATGCCCCGGGCTGAAGAGCAATTGCGCTTTCAGCGCGCCGAACACGACCAGTCAAAAACCGGAAGGTGGCGAATTCCCCTGCCCCGTTGCTTTTGGCGGCGGGGCGGTGCATATTGGGGCCGCCGAGGGTGACACATGCAACAGGCCGAGAGGTGGGAAAGCAAGATAAGGACGCGGACCGGCGCGACGCTCGCGACGATTCTCAGGCGCCTTCCGTCCATCTGGGCCGACCGGCGCCGTGCGCGGCGGATCGCAAAGGGACTGCCGTCGTTTGAAGGTTCCGTCGAACTGCCGGACGAAAAGACGATCTACTCGTGGATTGAGGGCATCTGCCAGACGCCGCACCGGCGGCCCGGCACCCCCGAGGGGCACAAGGGCGAGCAGTGGGTGGCGGAAAAGTTTCGCGAGATCGGCCTTGAAAACGTCACGCTCGACCCGATCCCCATCACCGTCTGGACGCCCGAGACCTGGTCGCTTTCGGTCAATGGAAAGAAGGTCCCGTGTTTCTACGTGCCCAATACGGCATTCACAAATCCGGGGGGCCTGAGCGCAACGCTTGCCTATGTCGGCACGGGAACGCCAGCCGATTTCGAGAAGGCTGCCGTGGCGGGGAAGATCGCCGTCGCGGATGTCACGTTTCCCCGGATGCCGACCGGCGCGCTCATGCGAGTCATGCGCGCCTGCTACGTCCTGTCGGACCCGGACGGCGCCGTTTCAATGCGGACCTCGCAGTATCTCAACTTCGCGCGCCAGAACTTCATTGGAGGCTGCACGGCCGAGACGGCACCTGACCACGACGTGTACTGGCAGGCATTCAAACGCGGCGCCGCGGGCGTTTGCCTGATCCTCCGCGACCAGCCGTCGAATTCAAACACGCACTACGGCCCATACGACGGGATCATGAAACCCATCCCGGGGCTTTGGATCGGGAAACTCGACGGGGCTCGGCTTCGGGAGAGCGCGCGCTTCGGCGCGAAGGCCGTGATGGTCCTCGAAGGCGCCTCCGCGCCGGGCGTCATGCGCAACGTGTGGGGCGTCCTGCCGGGCCAGTCGGACGAGACCATCCTCGTCACCTCGCACCACGACAGCCCTTTTGCGGGGGCGGTCGAGGACGGCGCCGGGGTCGCGCAAGTGCAGGCGCAGGCGCGCGCTTGGTCGCGGGTGCCAAAGGAAAAACGGCCCCGGACGATCGTCTTTGTCGTGGATGCGGGCCATTTCTACGGTTCGCAGGGCGCGCACCAGTTCGCGCGCGATCACAAGGAGATCATGCGGAAGGCCCGGATACTCATCACGCTCGAGCACCTCGCCGGCAAAGAAGTCCGCGAAGCGGGCGAGGGATACGAAGAAACCGGGCGGCTGGCACTCACGGTGATGTTCACGTCACCGGAGCCGTCGGTCATCGCGACCGTCCTGAAGGCATTGGAGAAGAGGCCGGCCAGGGTCACGGCGCCGATCCCCGCCGATTTTTTCGGCCCGGCCCCCACATCCGACGCCTCCGGGTACGTGCTGGAGGCGGGTGTGCCGGTGATCTCGTGGATAGGATGCCCGTACTACCTGCTGGACCAACACGATACGCTCGACAAAATAGAGCGGAGCGCACTCGTCCCGATTGCCGGAACCGTTGCCGAAATGGTGAAGCTCCAGATGTTGATGCCCTGAAGGAGGTCCGGTGGCCCGGAAAGTCATCGTGACGGTTGCACCGGTGGGTTCGATCCCGACCCGCGCCGACAGCCCTCACATCCCCATCACGCCCGACGAGGTCGGCGAGGAGGTCCGGCGGTCAGTCGAGGCGGGGGCGGCGGTGGCGCATCTGCACGCGCGGGATCAGGCGACTGGCGCGCCGACATCGGACGTCGCCGTGTACCGCTCGTACATCGAGGCCGTGAGATCCCGGTGCGACGCCGTCACGCAAATCACCACCGGCGGCGGCGCGGTGACGCTCAACCTCACGCCCGGCGAACGGATCAAGGCCGTTTTGGATCTCAAGCCCGAGATGGCCTCGCTCAACGCCGGTTCGATGAATTTTGGCCGCAAGATCTTTTCGAACCCGCCGAACGTGATTGAGCTATTCGCAAAAGAGATGGCGGCGGCGGGGGTGAAACCCGAGTTCGAGGTGTACGACCCGGGGATGATCGCCAACGTCAAGCGCCTCGTCATCGGCCCCGGGCTGCTGCGTGGCACGCCACGCTTCGGGATTGTGCTGGGCATCCAGGGCGGCATCCCCGCGACAGTCCCGGACCTTCAGCACATGGTCGCCTCGCTCCCGGCGGGCGGGTCGTGGCAGGCGATCGCAATCGGAAAGGACCAGATCCCGCTCGGCGCAGTGGCCGCCGTGATGGGCGGGGACCTGCGCGTGGGGCTCGAGGACAACCTGTACGTTTCGAAAGGCGCCCTCGCGCGCTCGAACGCCGAGCTGGTGGAAAAAGCCGTCCGCGTCATCCGCGACCTCGGCTTCGAACCCGCAACACCCGCCGAGGCCCGGGTGCAGCTTGGACTGGCTTGCGAATGAGAGGTGGAAAGTGAAGAACGGCACAATAGGACAACTTTCGGCCACAGAGGACACAGAGTTCACGGAGATTCCGGACGTTTTTCGAATTCGCTCCTCAGTGTTCTCTGTGGTCTCTGTGGCAAATCAGTTTCTCCGAGAGGCAAAAGATGATTGATTTCTCGTACTCACAAGACGACGAGATGTTCCGTGCTAGCCTGCGGCGTTTTCTCGAAAAGGAGGTCGCGCCGGTTGCGGCCGAGGCCGAGGAGACCGGGCGCTTCCCGAAGCACCTGTTTGGGCGCTTCGGCGAGATGGGCTACCTTGGCATCCCGTACCCGGAAGAAGTCGGCGGAATGGGACTCGGCTACCAGACGTTCTGCCTCTACGCCGAGGAACTCGGGAAGGTCAACTCGGGGATTGCCGGAAGCCTTCTTGCGCAGTCGTCAATCGGCGTTCAGCCTCTCTTCCTTATGGGGAGTAAAGAGCAGAAGGAACGGCTCCTCGCGCCGGCCCTGCGCGGAGAAAAGATCGGGGCGTTCGGGCTCACCGAACCGGGGGCCGGGTCGGATGCGGCGGGGATCACGACATCGGCCGTGCTGAAGGGCGACCGCTACGTTCTCAACGGGACCAAGATCTTCATCACAAACGCGACGATGTGCGACTACGCGTTGGTCGCGGCCACCACCGACAAGAAGCTCGGGATCGACGGGATCGTGATCCTCGTCGTCGAGCGCGGGACCAAGGGGTTCTCGACTGGCGCGCCCATGAAGAAGCTCGGCAATCGCTCGTCCGAATGCTGTGAAGTCGTGTTGGAGGACTGCGAGGTGCCGGTGGAGAACCGCCTCGGCCCCGAGACGGGCGGTTTCCACACGCTCATGAAGGCCCTCAACTGCGGGCGGATGGTCGTGGCGGCGCGCGCCGTGGGCCTGGCCGTCGCCGCGTACGATGCCGCGCTTGCGTACGCGAAGGACCGCAAGCAGTTCGGAAAGACCATTTCGAGCTACCAGCTCATCCAGTCCAAGCTCGCGCGGATGGCGGTTGAGATCGATGCCTCGCGGGCGCTCGTCCAGCGGGCGGCGTGGATCCGCGACACCGGCGGCGACCCGGCGCTCTCGGCCGCGATGTCCAAGCTCAAGGCCACGGAAACGGTCGTGTCCGTGACCTCCGAAGCCGTGCAGATCCTCGGCGGCTACGGCTACATGGTCGAATTCCCGGTCGAGCGCTACTTCCGCGACGCCAAGGCGCTCACGATCATCGAAGGAACGAGCGAGATTCAGCAGATCATCATCGCGCGGAGGTTGTTGGAGTGAGGTCGTTTGGCCGACGCGCCAAAGGCGCAGCAACTCTTGAGCCTGGGGCATCCAGCCTTCGCAGCCGAAGCGGCTGCTTCGGCGGAGTAGGCACGCCCCAGGTTGCATGCGTCAGTCAAACCAAAAGCCCTGACAGGGCGAGACGCGAACCGAACGGATTTGTTGCGCCCCCCCAGGGTTCCGTTCCAGTCGAAACACGTTCTCGCCGCATGACGTCAAGGCGCGATTCCGGTTTGGCGTCCGGCCGCCCGTCTTGCTCCCCGGCCGCGCCTCCGCGGCGTTTCCGGACGCGACGTTCGGTGCGGGCGCCTGTCCAGGCGCCCGGGTGGGGCCCGGAAACGCCGCTACAGCACGACCGGGTCGCGTCCGTGCGGCGCCTTCGTACGGTTGACCGGCGTTTGCCGTCCGAACGCGGACCTCGCATAAACGCCTCAGGGAGGGCGTATGGACTTCGAAATCCCGCCCGAATATGAGCAACTGAAACGCTCGGTCCGCGACTTTCTGCTCTCGGAGCTCGAACCGATCTCGCGCCGGCTCGACGAGGAACAGGCGTTCCCGCTTGACGTCCACCGCAAGGCGGGGAAGCTCGGGTTCATCGGCGCGCACCTGCCCGAGGAGTACGGCGGCGGCGGGGACCTGTTTGCAAAATCGGTAATCTACGAAGAGAACTGCCGCGTAAACCTAGGTTACAACGTGTCCGTCAACGCCTCGGATCTCCTGTTTGCCAACAACGTCGCGAGACACGGGAATCCCGAACAGAAGAAAAAGTACCTCCCGCCAATCATCTCGGGCGAGAAGATCGGCTGCTGGGCGATCACCGAGCCCGAGGCGGGGTCCGATGCGCTCTCACTCAAGACGACCGCGACGCCGTGCGACGGCGGCTGGGTCGTGAACGGCTCCAAGACCTTCATCACGAACGCGCCGATCGCCGATTTCTTCATCGTGCAGGCGAGGCTCCCCGGGACTTCAGGAGCGGACGGCGGGATTGCCTTCATTCTCGATCGCGGAGTGCCTGGTCTTTCGACCGGCCCCAAGATGGACAAGCTCGGCGTCCGTTGCTCGCCCACCGCTCAGATCTTCATGGAGGAAATGCGCGCAGGCCCCGAGCACGTCTTGGGGACGCCCGGCGAGGGCCTGCGGCAGGCGCTTGGGTCGCTCGACGTCGAACGCTCGCTTTCGCCGTTTTCGAGCATAGGCGTCGCGCAGGCGTGCCTGGACGCGTCGGCGCGATACGCGCTCGAGCGAAAACAGTTCGGCAAACCCATCGCGAAGTTCCAGCTCATTCAGGAAAAGCTCGCCGAAATGGCCGCGGATCTCGACGTCGCGCGCCACTACTGCCGCCGCGTCGTCTGGATGGTGACGCAGGGGATCAAGGTCACAAAAGAGGCGGCGATCGCCAAACTGTTCGCGTCGCGGATGGTGAGCCGCGTGACGACCGAGGCGATCCAGATCCACGGCGGGTACGGCCTCATGAAGGAGTACAATGTCGAACGGTACTTCAGAGACGCCCGAATCCTGGAAATCGGCGCCGGGACGACGGAGATCCAGAAGATCGTGATTGCGAGAGAAGTGCTCAAGGAATACGAATAGGAAAGAGGCGACCCCATGGCCTGGACCTTTTACACAGACGAACAGAAGCAGTTGGCCGAGCGGTACAGATTGGCGGCCAGGGAGCACATCGCCCCGCGCGTGCGCGAGGTGGACGAAAACGACCGGCTGCCGCAGAACCTGCTGGAGCGGCTGGTCAAGCCGCCGTTCTCGCTCACGGCCCTGTCGGTACCCAAAAAGTTCGGCGGGCTCGAGATGTCCAAGGTCGATGTGTGCATCGTCGCCGAGGAGATGGGATACGCCCTTCCCTGCCTCGTGCCCTTTCTGGAGATCGCGCAGCTTTACACGCACGTCCTCAAGTACGCCGGGACCGAAAATCAGCAGAAACGATTTCTCGAAAAGCTCGCGACCGGCGCCAAGGGTTGTTACGCCCTCACGGACGAGGGGCCGGGGTCCGACCCGACTGCGATGAAGACGACCGCGAAGCGGGATGGCGACTTTTTTGTTCTTCGCGGGAAGAAACGCCTCATCACGTTCGCCGACATCGCCGACCTTTTTGCGATATTCGCGACCGAGGACCCGTCGCTCGGCGCGGACGGCATTTCGGCTTTCATCGTCGAGAAGGGAACGCCCGGGCTGAATCTCGCGTATCACTGCAAGGCGCTCGGTCTCATGGGCCACAGGGCGTGGGACATGGACATCGAGGACGTGCGCGTGCCCGTGGAAAACCGGATAGGAGAGCGCGGGGACGGCCTGCGCCTGGCGTTCAAGGTGCTCAACAAGACGCGCATCAGCCTGTCGTTCGGCTACGTGGGCCTCGCGCGCGCGGCAATCGAAAAGGCGGTCGAGTTCGCGCGAACCCGTGTCGTACAAGGGAGACCGATAAGCGAGCATCAGGCCATCAGTTTTGCGATTGCCGACGCCGCCATCAAGGTCGAAGCCGCCCGCCTCCTCGCCTACCGCGCCGCGGTTCTAAGCGACAAAACGGACAGGCACCGCAAAGAAACGTCAATGGCCAAGGCGTACGCCGCCGAGGCGCTGATCGACGCCGTCAACGTCGAAAACCGCGTGCTCGGCGGCTACGGCGGCGACGGACGCTACGACGCCGAACGCCACCTCCGCGATGCGTATTCGTGGATCTCGGCGCAGGGAACAATCGAAGTCCAGAAGGTGATCGCCGGACGCGAGATTCTGGGCGGGTAGTCGCCGCTTTTTGCCCTCACCCTGACCCTCTCCCGGCGGCCGGGAGAGGGGCCAAATCCCCTGGGGTGCGGTGGTTCCGGCTTGGAGTCCGGTGGCCAATGCCTCGCGCACCCGAGCGAAGTGAACGGTTTTGCAGACACCGCCTTGGACGGGGCGGCTCGACGCCCCGTCAGTCCGGTTGACCCTCACGCCTCCTGTTCCGCTTCCTGGAAACAACGCGGATCGGCGCGATCAATCGGCGTGACTACAAGACCCTCCGACGGCTTCACAACCCGCGTGACCGTTCTCTTCCCGACCTTCTTTCTGTAACCTTTTTCGAGCGCCGCGCGGAACTCCTTGACCTTATCCTTGTGGACGAGGTTAATGGTGTTCCCGCCGAATCCCGCGCCGGTCAGGCGTGCACCAATGATTCCGGGGCACGCCGCCGCAACCTCGACCAGAGCGTCAAGCTCGAAGCACGACACCTCGTAGTCCGCGGCGAGGCTCCGGTGCGATCCGTAGAGGAGCGCGCCAAGCCGCGGCGCGTCGTGGTGTTCGATTGCCCAGCGGGCCTCGTCGCACCGCATGTTCTCGGTCACGACGTGATGGAGCCGGCGATACTCGACCTTCTCGAGATCGTTCTGGACCTCGTCGAGCATGGCAGCGGTAACGTCGCGCCCCAGTTTCACCGAAGGGAAACGCCTTCTCACCTTTTCGAGAGCGGAGGCCCCCTGCGCCTGACGTTTTGCATATTCCCCGCCGCCGACGGAGTGCTTGACGCCCGAATCCGCAACGACGATGGCCCAGTCGTCCGGAAACGGGACATGCGTGATCTCCAACGTCCGGCAGTCCAACAGCATCGCGTGCCCTTCCCTGCCGCACGCGACTGCCATCTGGTCCATGATGCCGCAAGGGACGCGGCAAAACTCGTTTTCGGCCTTCCGGGCGATTCGAGCTATTTCCGCTTTTTCGAGCTGGACCCCCGCGAGAGCGGCACCCAATCCGACGAGAGCGACTTCGACCGAAGCCGAAGAGGACAACCCGCCGCCGAAGGGGACATTTCCTGTGACGAAGACATCGGCGCCTTTCACATCGATCCCGGACTCCCGAAGCGCCCAGAAAGGGCCAAGAACGTATACCCGCCAATCCAGTTTCTCGCTCGGTTTCAAGTCGGCCACGGCAGCGGAAACCGAGTTCCCCTCGTTTTCGGTCCCCACGTTCAACTTCCCGTCCTGCCGCGGGGCTCCGACGACTCGAGTCCGAAGATCGATGGCCGCCGGGAAAACGAATCCTTCGTGATAGTCCGTGTGTTCGCCTATGATGTTTACGCGTCCGCCCGCGGAGGCGAGCCACGTCCACTTCGACTGGTCGATGCCGCACTTCTCGGCCCGCGCCGTCCACACGTACTGATCGAAAGCTTCGTCGAACGAATCTGCGATCCTATGGTTTCCACTCATCGACTTTTCCGCGGCGTCATCGAGAATGACATGCCCCTCCCGTCCGTGGTTGCCCTCCTGCCTAGACGCCCCGAAGGCCCCCGCCGCCACCCCGACCAGTGAAGATTTCTGTCCATGTGTTGTTCTGGATAGCAAATGGCGCCATCATGTGTTTGCAGTCGTGCGGGCACACGTCCTCGAGTGGGCACCTAAGCGGAGTTTCATAGCCATGCCGGCTAGCCAACCAACCGAAGAAACCAACTGGCCTCCTGCTTGTGCGGCAAGCCATCGCACCAGGCTTGCAGCAACCGCCCCTCCCATCCGCTAGCCGGAACACAAACTCATCCAGTCTCGCCGGGTATGAGACGACACAAGTGCCGCCATTGAACTCCGCAGTAGCCCGCCAGACTCTACGAAAGGCATCCTCGGTGGCGGCCACCGTCAAACCATACTGGAAATCGAACTCGTCGAGGAGGCTGTTCAGCAACTTCCCGAGCGTGGGGCGAATCGTGCCGGTTCGCAACGCCACTCGCATGACGCGGTTGTCCGCTATTATGTTGACGTCCTCAAGATGTGTCTTGTACCTCCATATGCCGAGCTCGTAAAAATCGCGGAGAACCATGTGGGCTTTTTTTCGCTTGAGTCCCGGGAACCGGTTCAACTCCTCGAAGATCTTCGAACGTCAAAAGAACACTTGGAGGCAAGCCCAAAAGCGCCACCACAATCAAGCGAGAGCAATATTCTTGCGCTTGAAAAGATGTACCGAAGGCGTTCTTCCACGTTGCGGTCGGCGCCACCGAAAGCGGCAAGCAAACGTCTGGCGCCAATTTCCGAAGAGAGAGACTGCTCGTTCGGGATCTGTCCATCCGATTGCTGGCGGATCGCCGTGACCAGAGATCGGTCTATTGGCGGAAGAACCTGCGAGAAGTCCTGAAGAGCATGCATCAGCCGAATCAGGGCAAACTGCCGCGGCGTGATGCCGCCCAACGAATCAACCGGCGCGTCCGGTTCGAGCAAGGACGGGGCGGCTCTCAACTCCGGGGAGTTGTGAAAGATCGCTGCAAGTGCTTTTGCCAGTCTCCGAATCTGGCCGTCGTCGAACTTGAAACCTATTACGGATTCTGCATAGTCATCCCAGATGGCGAGGAACGGCGTTATGCGCTTCCAGCCGGGATGATCATCGGCAGGAACGTTCAAAGCGTCAATTTCTTCAATCGACTGCCTTTCGTATAGAAACTCGTTCAACGTCCCAAGGTACTGCCGAAGGAACTCTACTCGTTGCTGCCCGTCTGATGATGGAAGATTGCAGATGCGAAAAAACTCCGCCTTGTACTTCTCCAAGACGACATCTGAACGCATGCTGCTCAACCCTCGCGACCGCCGCGACAGCGGGCAGGAAGTTCATGGTCCAAGAAAAGCCCCTGTTGCCTAGGCCTCCTGATGGCGTCTTCGATGCGACGGACAGCGATCCCAAAGAACTTTTGGTCCAACTCCACCCCAACAAAACTCCGCCCCGTCAGCACCGCGGCAACGCCGGTTGAACCACTGCCCATGAACGGGTCAAACACAAGATCGTTCTGCCCGACTTTGTCAAGAGCGACCCCGATTTAGGCACTCGCCCTGAATGATATCAATGGGTTAGGCCTCCAAAACCCTCCAAAACCATAGGCACACGTTTGTGGGGCTTGGGCTTGACATCCCGAGGGACATCGCGGTACAAA
>JACRCP010000169.1 GCA_016218965.1 Deltaproteobacteria bacterium
CGGCGACGGCATCCGCCGCTTAAGCAACCTCATCAACCCCCCGTCCTCCGCCACTATCCGGATATCCTCAACCCGGTTCCCGCCCGCCGCAAGCAACATCACCAGGGCCTCGAGTTTCGCAAGCTCCGAATACCTCCGCCGCTTCGCAACATGCAGCTTCTGCTCAACCACTTCGTCCAGCCGAAGTGCCCTCAATGCATCCACCACCAATGGAAGCCCCGCGTGCGCCGTCACCCTGTCGACCAACCCGTGTTTCATTGCGAACGTCAGAATACCACGTTCCGCGAACCGTCTTGCGCGCTTCTTCATGCCCGGCGCAGCCGGTTGCGCGTCCTCTTCCTCTCCCGCGCCAGCCGCTTCAGATCGGCAAGCTCGCAGGCGGTAAGGCCGTTCACCACCTCCCACAGCTGCGCGTATGCCTCGGTCGCGCGGCGGACCGCTTCTTCGTCTTCCGGACGCAAGTGCAGCGTCCGGGTGCGACCGTCGAGGTTGACCGACAGCATCTTGCTCCGATGACGGGCACCGGGGTCCCTCGCGCAGGCGCAGTTGAGCCGTCCGCAGCGACGAGTCACCTCCACAATCGAACCCCGCATGAGCGGAGCGTAGCTGAGCGCGCGGAGCTTCTCATGCAGGCTCCGGCGACGGGAGAGGATTTCCTGGCGTTGAGATTTCATGCCTTACATACTTACAGCATATCAGATACCGAGTCAAGCAAAAACTCACCTGGCGGTGAATTTCGCGAATCTCGCCGGCGTGTCCGCGCCGCCCACGGTCCCTCTCCGCAAACGACCGCCACGCCCGCCGTCGGACGGCCTGTCGCCCTACCTAAAAGCGGAGTTATGGCCAACATGCCCACCCAAATCGGTCGAAGTCTCATGCCCACCTCCTCAAGAATCGTCAATCGCGCTGGCGACCGCCTTCGTGAGTCGCACGGGCGGACTCCGCGCTGCGCGCTTCAGCCGCCCCTACGCAGCACAACGGACATCAAGAAAAAAAAACGCACACCGGGCCTCGTCGCACGCCGGGTCAAGCCCCGGCGGATCCAAGGCGGCGTCAAGCCGCCGCACTCCAAGACGACACCAGCGGTCAGGCGACCTCTGGCCTTGGGAGGAGGCCGGCGCGTTTGGCGATTTCGGGGACGATCTCTTCCCATTCTATCGCCATCAGATGAATTCCTTTTACGCCAGGGATCTCGCGAAGCTGCTCTATCAACTCCACGCAGATATCCACGCCGGTCGCCTTGGCTTTTTCTTTTGGCGCGCCCTTCATCCGCTCGACGAGCGCCGCCGGGACGTCCATCCCGGGGACCTTGGTCGCCATGTATTCGGCCGCCCGCCACGACTTGAACGGCGTCACACCGGCCAGGATGAATACCTTTTCGTGCAAACCCCGGTCCGTGACGCCCTTCATCCACTTTTGGAACTGCTCTATGTTGAATATGCACTGCGTCTGGATGAAGTCGGCCCCGGCCGCGATCTTCTTGGCGAGCCTCGGGACCCTTATGGCAAGCGGGTGCGCAAACGGGTTTTCCGCCGCGCCGATGAAGAGCTTGGGCGCGACCTTGATCTTTTCGCCGCCGAGGAACATCTCCTCGTCCCGCATCTTTTTCACCATCGCGATGAGCTGGATGGAGTCGAGGTCGAAAACGTTCTTGGCCGTGGGGTGATCGCCGAACTTCTGGTGATCGCCCGAGAGGCACAAGAGGTTCGAGATCCCGTGGCTCGCGGCCCCAAGGATGTCGCTCTGCATCGCTATCCGGTTGCGATCGCGGCAGACCATTTGCATGATGGGGTCGACCCCCGCGCTTTTCACGTGGAGCGACGCCCCCATGCTCGACATCCGCACGACGGCGGTCTGATTGTCGGTGACGTTCGCCGCGTCAACCGAGCCTAGAAGGAGCGCGGCCTTTTTCGCCACCGCCCCCGGGTCCGCCCCGCGCGGCGGCCCGCACTCGCCGGTGAGCGCAAACTTCCCAGCCGCAAGCACCGCCTCGAGCCTGCTATTTGATTTCATGCAGGTCCTCTCTGTCGATCCGCCGCGGCCCGCCGTCGCGGCTCGCCGTCCAGTCGTTGGCAGGGGTGATCTGTTCGTAGCGGTCGAGAATCCCGAGCGCCTCCATCCGATCGACTATGAGCTGCCAGCCGCACGGCGTGTCGGCCGACACCTCGCACTTGCCGTTCATCGAGCCGCCGCACGGGCCGTTGAGCAGGCTCTTGGAGCAACGCGCAATCGGGCAGACACCCGCAGTCAGATGCAGCTTGCAGTCGCCGCACCCCTGGCAGCGTTCGGTCCACACGCCCATCGCCTCGGTGACGCCGAGGAACGTCGTGTCGAGCCCCGGCAGGACGATGGTTTTCCCGAAACGCTCGGCGATGTACTGCACGCCCGCGCCGCAGCCGATCGAAAGGATGGCCTCAACGCCATCGAGCTTCGGTTTGAGCTCGTCGATGAACTCGACGTCGCACTGGCGCTTGATGGTCGCCTCGACCACGTCGAGGTCCTTTCGGTCCTTCTGTGCCCGCATGCGCAGGAGAGATGCGAGTATGCCGACTTCCTTCTCGCCGCCTGCAAAACACACGGTCACGCAACTCCCGCAGCCGGCCAGCATGATGCGCTTATTCGGCGCGACCATCCCGTAGATCGTTTCGAAGGGCTTTTGTTTTGCGACAATCATTTTTCTCTCCGCAAGTGGCTTGGCCCCAGAGAACGGACGTGTTCGATCATCTCCCGCGAGATCTCGGCCCAACGCGGCCCCATCGAGCTCGACAGGTTGTACATCCGGAGTCGCTCCGGGTCGATCCCGACCTGCGCAACAAGGCCCTTCGTGAAGTTCACGCGCCTTTTTGCCACCAGGTTCCCCTTGACGAAATGACAGCTCCCCTCCTCGCACCCGGCGACCATCACGCCGTCGGCCCCTTCCTCGAACGCCCGCAAGAGATACAGGATGTCGAGCTTGCCAGTGCACGGGAGCCGGATCACGCGGATGTTCGGCGAATGCTGGAGACGCATCACCCCCGCCATGTCCGCCGCCGCAAACGCGCAGTAGTGGCACAATAAAGCCACGATGCGGGGCTCAAAGACCGGCGTCGTTGCCGGGGACATCTTTTCCGAGGGAACCTCGACCATTCTTCGTGTCTCCCGCGGTCGGGCTCCGCGTCGCTGCGCGCCGCTCCGGCCGACCCTACTGCCTATCTGCCCACTGCCTACTGCCTGCCGCCGAAGGCGGTGATCATCGCCTCCACCTGCTCGTCTTTGAACTTCCCGAGTTGAATGGCCTTGCCGGGGCACGCCGCGGCGCAAAGGCCGCAGCCCTGGCACTTGACCGCCGGGATCTCGACCGTTCCGTCGGCCCGCGGCGCCGGGGCGTCGTAAGGGCAGATTCGCACGCACGTGAGGCACGAGATGCACTTTTCTTCGTCGACCCTGGACACCACCGCGTTCGCCTCGATCGTGTCGTGCGACAGGATTATTCCGGCGCGCCCGGCCGCCGCCAGAGCCTGCGCAATTGACTCGTCGGCGTTCTTGGGGCCGTGCGCAAGCCCCGCAACAAAGATCCCCTCGCTCGCGAAATCCGCCGGGCGGAGCTTGGCGTGCGCCTCGAGGAAGAACCCGTCGTCCATCACCGGCACCTTGAGCACCTCTCCGAGCGCGCGGTTCTCGGGGAGCGCCTCCACGGCCGCCGAGAGCACCAGCCAGTCGGCCGCGATCATCACGTTGGCGCCGAACTCGGCGTCGTGGTGAATGACGCTCAACCGATCGCCCTCGGACGCCACGTCCGGCTGCCGGTCCTCCTCAAAACGCAAAAACACGACGCCCGCCTCGCGGGCGGCCCTGTACGCCTCTTCGTAGAGGCCGTACGTCCTGATGTCGCGGTACAGCACCGTCACCCCGGCGCGGGGGTGTTTCTTCTTGATGGCGAGCGCGTTCTTGACGGCCTGAGAGCAGCAGACGCGCGAGCAGTAGCCCCTCTCGGGGACACGCGAGCCGACACACTGGATCATCACGATATTCCCGCCGTCGGGCACGTCGACCCCGCCGCGCTCCTCGATCTCGAGTTGCGTCAGCACGCGGGGGTGCTCGCCATGAAGGAAATGCGCCGGTTTGTGCTCGCGGCCTCCGGTCGCGACGACGATCACCCCGCCTTCCACCTTCGCCCCCGTCGAGAGCGCAAGCTCGAAGCGGCCGATGTGTCCGCCCATCGAAACGGGCGCCGCGCCAGTGTGAAGGCGTATCCGGTCGTTTCGCTTCACGGCGTCGGAGAGCAACGTCGCGTGCGCGCGGACGTCCCCGCCGCGAAGTGTTGTCCGGAGACGACGGCCGAGGCCGCCCAGTTCGCCTTCGCGTTCGACAAGATGGACAACGAACCCCTGCCCCGAAAGCGAAAGCGCCGCGGTCATCCCCGCGATCCCCGCACCGACCACGATCGCCTCCCTGTGAACGGGGATTGACGTGGTCTGGAGCGCGCCAAGCATCCGCGCCTTGGCAACCGTCATGGCCACAAGCTCCATCGCCTTGACCGTCGCCTCGTCGGGGACGGCCTGGTGGACCCATGCACAATGCTCGCGAATGTTGGCCATCTCGAAGAGATACGGGTTGAGCGCGGCCTCGCGCAGGGTCTCCTGGAAGATCGGTTCGTGCGTGCGCGGCGTGCACGAGGCAACCACGACGCGGTTGAGGCCCTTCTCGGCGATCCGCTTCTTGATGTTCTGCTGGCTGTCCTGCGAGCAGGTGAAAAGCGAGCGCTCGACGTGGGCCACGCCCGGGAGCGTCCGTGCGAATTTCTCGACCTCCTCGACCTTGACCGTCCCGGCGATGTTGATGCCGCAATGACAGACGAAGACGCCGACGCGCGGTTCCTCGGAGGCGACGTCCTTCTGCAAAGGATACTCCCGCTTCGAGACCTCGGTCCCGCGCGCCTCGTGAAGATACGACGCGACGGCCCCGGCCGCAGCGCTCGCCTGCGACACCGTCTCTGGAATATCCTTGGGGCCCGAGAACATGCCGGTGACGTAAACACCCTCGACCCCGGTCCCGACCGGCTCGAATGGCGCCCCGCGGCAGAACCCGTGTTCGTCGAGCGCCACACCGAGTTTCCGCGCGAGCGCGATCCCCTCGGGCGACGGCTCGGCGCCCACCGAAAGGACGAGCATGTCGAACTCGCCGTCGGTCCGCCGGCCGGCCACAGGGTCCACCCACGAGAGCAGGAGATTGCGGCTGCCCAAAACCTCCTTGACCGACGACACCTGGCTCCGGACATACCTCACGCCGGTCTCGGTGCGCGCCCGATTGAAGTACGACTCGAAGCCCTTACCGAACGCGCGAATGTCCATGAAGAAGATTGTCGGGTCGATCCCGCGGTCGTGCTCCCTGGCGATCATCGCCTCCTTGGTCGCCTGCATGCAGCAGAACGCCGAGCAGTAGACGTGAGTCCGCCTGTCGCGCGAACCGACGCATTGTAGGAATGCGATCTTCCTTGGGTGCGCGCCGTCCGACGGACGTTTCACGACCCCCATCGTGGGACCGGAGGCCGAGAGGATCCGCTCGAACTGGATGCTGGTCACGACGTTTGGGAATCGCCCGAATCCCAGCTCCCCGAGGCCCGAAGGGTCGAAGCGCCTGAAGCCGGGCGAGAGCACGACCGCTCCGACCTCGAGCGTCCGCTCGCGCGCGGCCTCGTCGTAGTCGATCGCGCCGGCCGGACAGACCTTTTGGCAGACGCCGCACTGTCCCGTTTTGAAGTGGACGCAGTTTCCACGGTCTATCGCCGGTATGCTCGGCACCGCCGAAGGGAACGGCCGGTTGATCGTCGGGCGGCAGCCGAGGCCCTCCTCGAACGGCTCGCGGAGCGGCCCGGGTCTGTGGCCCCAGAGGCCGTCCGGGCGGATCTTCCCGGTGGGACAGACGAAGGCGCACGCGCCGCACTGCTGGCAGACCGGCGAGGCCTCGTCAAACGGCGCCCGCACGGTGCGGGCGGAGCCGCGGCCGTTAAAGTCGATGGCGCCGACCTTCATCACGTCGTGGCAGACCTCCACGCATCTGCCGCAGAGGACGCAGTCATCGGGTTCTCCGCGGTCGGCCCACGCCGCGTCAGCCACGCCCGTCTGGCGCGCGATCTCCTTGACCGCCGCGTTGTCGGGGCAGCGGGCCAGCATGAGCTCGGCCACCATCCGGCGCGCCTCGCGCACGTCGTCGGTGTCGGTCTCGACCTTGAGGCCGTCTTGAACGGGGTGCACGCACGACGCCACAAGGCGCGGTCCGCGCGCATCCTCGATCCGGACCATGCATATGCGGCAGGCGCCGGTCGGGAGCATCGCCCTGTGCCGGCAGAGCGTCGGGATGTTAATCCCCGCGGACTCCGCCGCCTCGAGGATCGTGGCGCCCTCGTCCGCCGTCACGGTGATGCCGTTTATGGCAAGCGTCGCCAAGCTTACGTGCCCCTAACTCCCCTTTGGGGTCTTCGGTCGCGTGAATTCAAGATCGCAGCGGAGGCAGCGTCTCGCCTCGCGGACGGCCTCGTCCTCGGACAGCACCATCTCGACCTCGCCAAACCCCTCCTTCCGCCGTTCCGCCGAGAGCCGCGGGGTCTCCGCCCGCTCGGCCCTTTCGAACTCCTCCTCGCTCAGCAGGGCAGGCTCGACGTAAATACGCGGGATATTCGCCTCGCCGGGCCGGTGAAGCGGCTCCCCGCGGAGGTACCGGCCGATGATCGCCGCCGCCTTCTTCCCGTCCGCGATGGCGTCCACCACCGTGTTCGGACCCCGCACGACGTCCCCCCCCGCGAAGACCCCGGTGCGGCTGGTCATCATGGAGCGATGGTCGGCCTTGACGCGGCCGTCCCTGTGCACCTCGACCCTGTTGACGCCGGCCACGGCCACGCAGTCGGTGTCGGAACCCTCGCTGATCGCCACGACGAGCGTATCGAGCGGGACCGTGTACTCGCTCCCGCTCACCGGCACGGGTCTCGGACGGCCGCTCGCGTCCGGCGAGCCGAGGACGTTGCGCACGCACGTCACGCCCGCGATTCGTCCTTCCCGCAGCTCGATCCGGGTCGGGGACGTGAGCGTCTCAAGCCGGACCCCTTCCTGCAGGGCGGCCTCGATCTCCTCGGCGAAGGCGGGGATCTCCTCGCGCGTGCGCCGGTAATAGAGGGTGACGCTCTCGACGCCGGGCTGGCGCAGCGCCATGCGCGCGGCGTCGAAGGCCGAGTTGCCGCCGCCGACGACGCCCACACGCCCGCGCCCGAGGCTCTCGCCGCGGAGGTTCGCGGCCTTGAGAAACCGGATGGAGGGGTAGACGCCGGGCGCGTCCTCTCCGGGCAGATCCAGACGCCGGCTCTTGTGCGCGCCCATCGCGAGGAAGATCGCCTTGTAGCCCTCCGCGAGCAGCCCGTCGAGGCTGACGTCGCGGCCCAGCATGGTGTCGCACCGGAGGGTGACGTTTCCGTCCAGGAGCGACGCGATCTCCCTCTCGAGAACGTCCTTGGGCAGGCGGTAGGCCGGGATGCATGCGAAGAGCATCCCTCCCGCGCGGTCGTCCATCTCGAATACGGTCGACCTGTACCCCTGCAGGGACAGGTGATGGGCGGCGGCGAGGCCCGCGGGCCCGGACCCGATGATCGCGACGCGGTTTTCAGAGGCGTCGTCGCGCGTGACCGCCGGGTGCCGGACGATCATCGGGTCCACGCGGTCCGTAACGAAGCGTTTCAGCGCCCTGATGGCGATGGGCTGCTTGCCTGTGGTCCCCGAGCGGCAGCGTCTCTCGCACGGGTGGTTGCACACGCGGGCGCAAACCGAAGGAAAGGGGTTGGTCTCCCGGAGGACGCGGTACGACTCCTCCCACTCCCCGCGAGCGATGTGCGCAATGTAACGCCATGCCTCCGTGCCCAAGGGACAAGTGGAGGCGCACGGCGCCCCGACCAGGTCCTTGCAAACGTAGGCGTCGCAGCGCTTGTCCTCGACGTGTCTCTCGTACTCGCGCCTGAAGTGTCGCAGGGTTGTAATCACGGGGTTGGAGGCCATCTTCCCGAGGCCGCAGAGTGACGCGGACTTGACGCCGCGTGCGAGGCGCTCCAGGATATCTATGTCGCCCTCGCGCCCCCGCCCGCCGCATATCCGGTTGAGGATCTCCGACAATCGCTGCGTGCCCTCGCGGCACGGAGTGCACTTCCCGCAGGATTCGGCTTCAGCGAAGTCCAGGGAGTAGCGGGCGACGTCCACCATGCAGACGTCCTCGTCCATGACGCTCACGCTCCCCGATCCCATCATTGACCCCGCCGCCTCCAAGTGTTCGTAGTCCGCCGGGAGGTCAAGCTGGCCCACCGGGATACAACCCCCGAGCGGGCCTCCAGTCTGGAGGGCCTTGACGCTCTTGCCGGTGGAGATCCCGCCTCCGATGTCGACAACCAGCTCCCGTAAGGTGGTTCCCAGCGGCACCTCCGCTAGGCCGGTATTGCGGACCTTGCCGACAAGTGAAAAAACCATTGTACCCTTGTCGCCGCCAAGCCCTTTGGACGCGTGCCATGACGCTCCGCGAGCCAGGATGCGCGCCGCCATCACCCAGGTCTTGACGTTGTTGACGACGGTGGGTTTGCCCCAGAGGCCGCTTGTGGCCGGATATGGGGGCCTCGGGCTGGGTTCGCCGGTGCGGCCCTCGATGCTGGCGATGAGCGCCGTCTCCTCGCCGCAGACGTAGCCGCCCGCACCCTCCTTCACCAGGACGTCAAATGATAATCCGGAGCCAAGGATGTTTTGACCCAATAGCCCGTGCGCCCGGGCGGAGGCGATGGCGAGATGGAGATTCCTGATGGCGAGGGGATATTCCAGGCGCACGTATATGTAGCCTTTGGAAGCGCCGACCGCGTAGGCGCCGATCGTCATGCCCTCCAGCACGCTGAAGGGGTCTCCCTCTAGGAGTGATCTGTCCACTTCGCCGATGTTGCAGATGATGTATTTGATGTTGCCGGTGGCGGCCCTGCACTCGGCCCACTTCCTGCCCGTGGCGAAACCGCCGCCGCCGCGCCCGCGCAGCCCGGACCCGGTAATCTCGTCGATGACACCGGGAGGGTTCATGGCGAGCGCCCGAGCGAGGCCGGCGAAACCGTCCTCGGCGATGAAATCCTCAATGTCCGTCGGGTCTATCCTGCCGATGTTGCCGAGGGTGAGCCTCGTCTGTCGTTTATAAAACGGAATCTCCGAGGCAAGCTCGATCCTCTTTTCCTCGAAGGGCGAGTCGTAGAGAAGGTCTTCGATGACCTGCCCGCCCGATATTGTCCGCGCTACGATCTCGGAAACGCGCGATGGTTTCACGCGTTGATACAACACGCCTCTCGGGTGCACGAGCACCACCGGGCCGCGCTGGCAGAGACCGTGGCAGCCGGTCTTCTTGAGCGTGACCTTGCCCTGGAGTCCGGCAGCCTTGAACTCCATCTCGAATGCCGCAGTCACTTCCTCCGCTCCCCCGGCCGTGCAGCCGCTGCCGCCGCACAGGACAACAGAGGGCCTGGACGGGTCGCGGGCCGCGCGAATCTCATCGCGAAAGGCATCAAGCTGCGAGGTGCTCCCGAACTTTGTTGCAGGTCCCAAGGGGGCCGTCTCACGTTCCTTATCTCGCCCGGCGGACTTCGCCTCCGCGATTTTTATCACCCGCTTTGCTGTGTCCTGGGTGAGGCCGCTGTGGAACTCCCCGTCGAGCACGACCATCGGCGCAAGCGCGCAGGCGCCCCTGCAGTTGGAAGTCTCGAGGGTGAATTTCCTGTCGCGTGTGGTCTCGCCGGCGGCGATCTTGAGCTCGTTCCCGAGTGCCCAGATGATTTTCGCGCTTCCCTTGAGATGGCATGCCGTCCCGAGGCATACCTTGATCTCGTGGTCACCGCGGGGTACAAGGGAGAACGACTTGTAGAACGTGGCCACACGAAGTACACGGGCGAGCGGGAATCCCAAGTGGTGAGAGACATGCTCGAGCAGGGGGCGTGGGAGGTGGTGATAGCGCCTGTTAATCCGCTGCAGAATCGGCAGCAGTGCGCCGGGTTCGCCGGCAAGGTCGTCCATAAGGCCTTCGAGGAACGTCTCGTCATCCGCCTTGAGCGGCACGGGCGGCGGCGCGGGCGGAGGGACCTCGACGACGTTGCGCACGGGACACTCGGTCATGCACGTGCCGCAGCCCGTGCACTTTTCGCGATCGACCGAACGCGGCTCCTGACGGACGTTCACCCGGAAATCCCCCGCCGTGCCCGCGACACCCTGGACCTCGGCCATGGTGAGTATTTCGATGTTCGGGTGCCGGGCGCAGGCGACCAGCTTGGGGGAGATCATGCACATGGCGCAGTCGTTGGTGGGGAAGGTCTTGTCGAGCTGGACCATTTTCCCGCCGATCGACTGGCCGCGTTCGACGAGGTAGACCTTGAACCCCTGGTCGGCGAGGTCGAGCGAGGTCTGGATCCCGCCTATCCCGCCGCCCACGACGAGTACGGAACCCCTCTTGACCGCCCCTGCCGCGCCGCCTTCGCCCAATACCAACCTCTGCCCGTTTGCCGCGTCAACGGGATTTGACTACACGCATACAGCTTGTGTCAACAGCAAAGAAGGCGACCGGGGCAAGGCATGAGGCATAAGGCGCTGTACTAAGCCCTCTCTTCGGCCGGCCGGGTTGGGCAGTCCGCCGGATGCGGGGTGGCGCCGGGGCAGCGGGGTTTGATGTTGGCGAGCGCGGTTTCGACCTGCCAGTTAAGATCGCCCTCGCCGTCGTAGAACATGTTGACGACCGGGACGCCGTGTTCGTGGGTGATCGCGGGAAACAGCCCCGTGGTGATGGTCCCCGGCATGCAGCCGAACGGCGAGCAGTTGACGACGAGCGACGCGCCGTGCTTCATGAACTCGATGGCGCGGCCCAGCGTGAGAATCGTCTCGCCCTCGAACTCCATCGGCACGTACCGGCTGCCCTCGCGGACGGACGACTCGACCGGCGGTTCGGCGCGGTCGCCGATGACGGCCGCCGCCGCGCGCACGAACGCCTCCTCCTCTCGAAGCATGACGTGGTTCGTCATGGCGTTCTTTCCCCACTTGAAGACGTTGAACGAGTACTTCCCCGAACGGTAATTGAAGTCCTCCATGTACGAGGTGTACGAGATCCACTCGGCAAGCGGCGCAAGCCACGCCTCGGCCGCGCACGCCTCTATGGCGCCCACGACATCCTGGTTCGCGAACGTGTTGCACCGGATGTATATCTCGCCGACGATCCCCACAATCGGTTTCTGCCCGCCACGCCGCGGTATCCGCTTAAGCTCGGCCACAACGTTTTCGAGGACCGGCATAGGGTCGCCGTGTTCTTCGAGGACCTTCTCAATCCGGTCGATGGCGCGCGCAACCGCGGCGTCGGTTTCTCCCGGGTTCAACTCGTACGGCCTGATTCGGCACCCGCACTTGAAGAGCACGTCCGAGAGGACGACCGCGTGCCAGAGACGCCGCCGGAGGTCGCCGTCGAGGCCCATGTAAGTGTTGTACGAGCTGGGCGACAGAACCGGCGTGTCTTTCATGCCAAGTCGATCGAGGGCAATCCGGTGGAGGGCCGAGTACTGGCCGAACCGGCACGGCCCCACCGCGCGGGGCATGAACAGCGCATGCTGCGAGGGGTCGATGCCGGGTTCGCGCATCTTTTTCACGAAGGCCCCGAGCGTGAGCGAGGTCGGCAGACACTCGCCTCCGCGGACGAGCGAGCGCCCCAGTTGATGCGCGTCCATGTCCTCGGGCGGCAGCGCCCCCGCCTCCCAGCCGTCGCCGCGGAACGCCGCCGCAAAAAGCCTTGGCGCCACGGGGTGCATGGGCGGAATCCAGACCTTCTTTCTGCGGACTTCGTCCGCGGTCGAATCCTTGACGACAACCTTCGGGGCCACCTTCCTGTCGCCGCTGCCGCGAAGGACGTCGAGAAAAGCCTCGATGCGTGTGGCATACCCCGCGTCGGCGCCGTGCTCGTCGAGCTCGAGCGTGAGCATCGGCTTGTCGCCCATGATCTTCTCGACAAAGGAGAGGATGAACGAATCCGGTCCGCATTTGAAATTCGAAAAGAAGATCCCGTGCAGATTCGGGTGCGACGCGACCGTCTTCGCCGCCGAAAGGATCGTCTGGCCCGTGGCCCAGTACATATTGGCAAACGTCCCCTCGAACGCGTCGGGGCGGATCGGGAGCATGTCGGACGGGATGACGGTGAGGTCCAACCGGGCGAGCTTGCGCGGGATTGAAAGGTTGAGATCGAGGTCGACGGTGTTGTAGGCGCGGCCCAGAAGCGCAATCCCCCGCCCGCCGGCACGCTCAAGATCCGACAGAAGTTTCCTGCCCTCGTCCTCCATGGCCCGGCGGTACCGCGCCTGAGCCGCAACGGCCTCCCGCCAGGCCGCCTTGAGCGCAGTTCGCTCAAGTCCCGTCGCCGGCCCGAACGTCTTCTCGATCTCATCTAGAATGCCTTCTTCCTTCCAACGCATGTCGATGAGCGGGGCAAGGAACCTGTCGGGCTCCGGCCTCCCGTTCTTCGCAATCGAGCCGAACGTCTCGACGTAGGGACAGAAGAGCGAGTTCGTGGTCTTCGTGTTCTCCTCGGCGCCTATCATGTCGGGCACGAGCACGAAGTCGCAGCGCATCCGTTCGAGAAGCGTCGCAACCTGCCCGTGCGCCACTTTCACGGGAAAGCAGTAGTCGGACGGGACCGCGCGCACCCCCGCCTCGCGGACCTCGTCGGTGTTCCGCGGCCCCAGCACGGGCCGGAGCCCGATGGCCGAAAGGAATGTCCTCCAGAGCGGAAAGTACATCCACGTCGTGAGCGCGCGGGGAATACCCACCGAGGGCATTTCGGATTTGGAATTTGGAATTTGGAATTTGGAATTTGGGGCGCGCCACAAGGCGTCACGGGTTTCGAGCGGGCGAAAGCCCTCGTCCCGGCGCTCGGCGGCCGCGCCGGGCTCGCGGCCGCACATGTACCCCCACGACGGCCTTTCGGAAACGCCGTCGATCCTGGCGGCGATGATCTCACAGCGGTTCCGGCAGAGCGCACATTCCGAACGCTCCATCCTGACCTCACGGGCCGCGAGGTCGAGGCCGCAAAACGTCGTGGGACGCCGTTCCGCCAGCATCCGATCCCGCACGATCAGCGCGGCCCCGTACGCCCCCATCACGTGACAGTACGGCGACACGACGACCTCGACTCCAAGAACACCCTCGAACGCCGCGACGAGCGCCTTGTTCCTTGCGGTCGCGCCCTGAAAAACGACCCGGTCCTTCGACACCGGCCTCCGACCCACCACCTTGTTGAGGTAGTTCTGCGCTACCGAGCACACGACCGCGGCCATCGCCTCTTCGCGCGTGGCCCCGCGCCTGAGCAGGGCGTGGACATCCTGTTCCATGAACACCGTGCACCGGTCGGAGGTCACCGGCGGCTCCACGCCGATCGCGCGGTCCCCGATCTCGCGCACCCCCCAGCCCATCTTCCGCCCCACCTCCTCCACGAACGACCCGGTGCCGGCGGCGCATATGTAGTTCATGTTTGCGTCGGCAATCAGGCCGTTCTTGAGACGGATGTACTTGGAATCCTGACCGCCGATCTCGAAGATCGTCTCGACGCCCGGCAGCGCCTCGGACGCCCCGCGCGCGTGGGCCGAGATCTCGTTGACGATGACGTCCGCGCCGATCACCGCGCCGGCGATCTGCCTGCCGCTCCCCGTCGTGGCGGCACCATTCACGACGAGCGTGGCGCCGCGCCTTGCGCAGAGATCGAGCACCGCGCCAAACAGCATCTTGACGGCCCCGACAGGGTCGCCGAGCGTCCTGCGATAGACGTCGGCAAGCACCGTCCCGTCCGGCGACACGACGGCGAGTTTGGTGCTTGTGGACCCGACGTCCACACCCAGGTAGACATCGAGGTCGCGCCCCCCGCGCCAGCCGATCACCCGGACCTCGTTTTCGGAAGCGTCGTCGTACTGCTCTTCGACTTCAAACGACGGGAATTGCGACCGCACGAGCGTCAACGCCGGGCGCCGGGCCAGCGCCTCCGTCCCGCAGTCGGCGTCGGGGTCGAGGGACGCAAGCAGTCCTAGCGGCGCGCCGCCCTCCGTGCGGGCTGTCAGCGCGGCGCCGAGCGACTGGACGGCGTGGCCGTTTTCAATCGCACGCGCCCCGGCCACCTCGCGCGACAGCCACTTGACTACCTCGAAGTTCCTGCTCACTCCGCCGATCACCGCCGTCGGCCCGTCCAGACGCCGCCCGCGGCAGAGCGTCTGGATGATGGTGTGCGAGAGCCCCTTGCACAGGCCCGACCACATGGCCGGCTTCGAGTACCCCTCCTGCTGCCGGTGTGTAATATCGGACTTGGCAAAAACGGCGCAGCGCGTGGCGATGGCCGGCGGGTCCTCGACGGCCTCAAACGACGCGGTCTCGTCGTACGAAACCGCAAGGCGCGCCGCCTGCTCGTCCAGAAACGACCCGGTCCCCGCGGCACACAGGCCGTTCTGCGTGAACCCCTCGACCGAGCCGTCGGCGCCGAGCGTGATGAGCGTGAGAGTCCCGCCGCCGATGTCGAAAATGTTGCGGGTCCCCGGTGCGGCCGAGAGCACCCCGGCCACCGTCGCGCGGATCCCGTCAAGCGGTCTTGCACCGGCCGCCGCGGCGATGGAGCGCGAGTGCGTCCCGGTGATCTGGAACCGCGCGTCGCGCCCCCCGTTTGCGGCCTCGCGCGCGGCAAACTCAAGGACCGTGCGGGCCGGGTCCCCCCGATGACTCACGCACGTGCTGTGCGCGGGCTTCCCTTCTTCGAGAACGGTAAACTTGACAAACAGCGACCCGGCGTCGATTCCTATGTGGCGCATCACGATCCCCTTACTTGTTCCTGTTGAATCCGAGTGCCGCAAACATCATTTCCAACACCGATTCCCTGCGCGCGACGAGAAGATCGGGGTCCATGGGGTCCTTCTCGAAGAGCAGGCGCATGAGCTCGGCCTCGGCGAAATAGGACATGGTCATGCCGTAGGCATTCACGAGGAACTGCCGCGGGTCGACCGGCTGGAACACACCCTCCGCCATCCCCGCCGATATGTACGCCTCGGCACGGCGAAAGAGCGGGCGCATGAAGTTGATCACGATGTTCTGGAAGTACGAGTCGCGCCCGCCGATGTCCATGACCGCAAGGCGCGAAAAGTACTTGTGCGCCGCCACGAAGTCGAAGAACCCCCGGTAGAAGACCTCGATCCCCTCGGCGTACGGAAGGTTCTTGCGCAGCACCTCCTGCGTCAGGTGTATGAGATCAAAGAGGATCTTGTCCATCACCGCGTAGTACAGGTCCTTCTTCGAACCGAAGTGATAGTGGAGGAGCGACTTGTTCACGCCGGCGCGCTTGGCTATCTCGTGCGTCCGGGCGCCGTCAAGGCCCGATTGGGCGAAGACCTCCTCGGCGGCCGCGATGAGCTTTTCCTTGACCTTCGAGGCAACGGGTGCCTCGGCCCCTTTTGCCACGTTTCGTCTGCCTTTCATCCGAGATACCCCCCTGTCGCAACTGACCAATTGGTCAGGCGAACTCATAGACCGACTTGACCGGATTGTCAACCCCCGAAGCGACCCGGGCAATAAAATGTGTGATTACGGGATGATGTCTGCCAATTGACGCTACACGGGCTCGTTGACCATATGGTCAAGACATCCGCGCAGTTTTTCGGGCGTTTCGCAGATGAAGTCGGCGCCGGCGTTCGCCACCTCTTCGGCCTCCGATATCCCGCCGTAGCCGACAACGACGCACTTCATCCCGGCGGAGCGGGCGAACGCGACGTCGACGGCCGAGTCTCCGACCATCAGCGCCTGCTCGGGCTTCGTTCCGGTCCGCGAGAGAACCTGTCGCGCCGGTCCCGCGTCGGGTTTCATGGCCGCAACATCGTCCCCGCCTAGCACCACGTCGAAGAACCGGGCAAGGTCAAGGCCGCCAAGAATCCGGTGCATCATCGCGGTTGGCTTGTTCGTGACCACGGCGAGCGAAACCCCCCGGTCCTTGAGCGCCGACAGGAGTCCGGGAATCCCCGGAAACGCGCGCGTGGTGTCGAGGCAGTGGTCCAGGTAGTGCGCGCGGAAGGCACGGACCGCCTCCGCGATGTCGAACCGTGCCGCCGCTTCGCCCATCGAACGGCGGACGAGGTTCTCGGCGCCCGAGCCCACGTATCGTTCTATCACTTCGAGCGGAAGCAGCGGAACGTTGTACACTCCGAGCATGTGGTTGACCGAGGCCGCGATGTCGCGACGCGAGTCGACGAGCGTACCGTCGAGGTCGAAGATTACAAGCGACAAATTCACACTTCCGCCAATGCCTCTTTGATCACGTCCAGCGCACGGTCGAGGTCGGCGTCGGTGTGGCGGTGGCAGATGTACCAGTGGTGGAACGGCTGGATGAAAAGGCCGCGGCGGATCGCCCCGGTGTAGAAGCGCGTCCGGCGCTCTTTGTAGCGTCCGGCGTCGTCGTGGTCGAAGGTCAAAAACGGCATCGGAGGGATGCCCGAGGCCGTGCACGGCACGCCCGAGGCCGCGACGATCGCGTGGAGCCGATCGAGGAATTTTTGCCCCCGCTCCCAAATCGAGTCGAGTACCCGGTCGCGCTCGAGGATCCCGATGCACTTGAGCGCGGCGACCATCTCGAGGCTGTTGGGGAAAAACGTGGACGATATGAAGACCTTTTTCTCGGCGATCTTCATGACCTCGCCTCGACCGACCACCGCGGCAATCGGGTAGCCGTTGGCCATCGCCTTCCCGAAGACCGCAAGATCGGGCGTGACGCCGTACCGCGCCTGCGCCCCGCCCAGCGCCACGCGGAAGCCGGTGCGGATCTCGTCAAAGATCAGGACGGCCCCGTGCCGGGTCGCAAGTTCGCGGACGCCTTCAAGAAACCCCGGCGCCGGGGCCTGCACGCGGGCGTTGAGAGGGTGCCCGACCGGCGTGATGATGATCCCCGCGACGTTGCCCTTGTGCTCGTTGAGTAGTTTTTCGAGGCCGCCGAGGTCGTTGTAGTGAAACTCATGGACGTCCTCATAGGCTTTCCGCAGCACGCCCCCGCGCGCCTCGACGCACCAGTCGTGCCAGCCGTGGTATCCGCAACGGAGGATGACCGGCTGGTCGGTGAACCCCCGTGCGATGCGGACGGCGCAGGTGGTCGCATCGGAGCCGGTCTTGACGATGATCCCCATCTCGGCACACGGGATGATCTCGGTGAGCTTCTTGAGCAGCATGTTCTGCCAGGGCTGGACGAGGCTGAAACAGAAACCGCTCTTGAGCTGCGCGACGACCGCGTCGTCGATCTCCGGCTCGACGTGCCCCAGGATGATCGGCCCGTACGAGCAGAGCATGTCGATGTACTCGTTCCCGTCAACGTCGAAGATGTGCCCGCCCTTCCCGTGCGTAATGAAGATCGGATACTCCCCCGGCACGAAGTTGTACGGCCGCCGTATCCCCATCACCCCCCCGGGGGAAAGCCTTTGAGCCTCGTCGAACATCTCAAGCGACTTCGTCAGATTGAGCTTCTGCACGTCCACACTCCAATCCCCCGATCGGCGGCGATACTACCGGCGCGGCCGGGGAGAGTCAATTTGATCTCGGTTGAACCGCCCGGCACGAGTGTGCTATCGTCGGTTCATGGACGCGGCGATCACATCCTACGTTGACGGTTGGCGCCGACGGGCGGCCGCCGAGGAGAGGCGCCAGACGCGGGAACGTGAAGCGACGCTTGCGCGGCTTGCCCCGCTTGCCCGCGAGCTCAAGGAACGATTCGGCGCACGCCGCGTCGTCCTGTTTGGCTCGCGGGCGGCCGGGTCGGCCGACCCCGGTTCGGACGTGGACATCGCCGTCGAAGGACTTCCTGCGGAGCGATATGCCGACGCTCTGCTGATGCTCGAACGAGCGCTGGGTCGCGAGTGTGTCGATCTGGTCGAGTACGAGGACGCGGGCAATGCCCTGCGAGCGAAGATCGATGCGGGGGTGACTCTCGATGAATGAACGGACACAGGCCACCGCCGAACGCCTTCTTCAACAGGCCGCCCTGATCGAACAGTCAATTCCGGAGCTGGATGCGCTCTGCCGCGAGGCGGAACCCGCCGCGAAGCGACTCGCTGCATCGTCCGGCGACCTGATCACCGTGATGGGCTGCGGGGGCCTTCTGCACGGGTTCTACTCGGCGCTCGAGACGCTCATGCGTGACGTTGCTGACTCTCTAAACGGCGGCGTGCCCCACGGCGAATCCTGGCACGCGAGACTGCTCGACCATCTATCCGTGGATGTCCCGGGTGTGCGACCCCGGTTGTTTTCCCCCGACGTGAGGGACCGGCTCGACGAGTTCCGCGGTTTCCGTCACGTGTACCGTCACCTCTACGTGTTCAATCTCAAGCCCGCGCGCGTCCTCGACCTCCTCACGCGCCTCGGCCCGCTCTGGGACGAACTCAAGCCCCAACTCGCCGCCTTCGCCGCCACTTTGAAAGAAATCGCCGCCGGCCTCACAAAAGACGGCTGACCCCTCCCGCCCGGCTTGTTGGATGCCATTGACTACGAAACGCCAAACCAATTATTCGAGCGGGGCGATACTGTCGAGCGGTTCCTTGCTCATCGCCTGGTGAATGTAGATGACGATGCCAAAGAAGCGGCCAATCTCAGGCATTGAGGAATACCCCGGGCACGGTAGCGATGCGGCCTATTCGTCCTCGTCCTCCATCTTGTGCTGGCCTTTGGCCGGGGCGGCGGGTTTTTCTTCCATGCCGGGCATTGCGTCGGCCGCGCCTTCGGGCTTGGCTTCGTCCGCGGGTTTTGCCTCGGCGGCCTTCTCGCCTTTCTTGCCTTTCTTGCCCTTCGCACCCTTCCCGCCCTTCTCGCCCTTCGCACCCTTGTCGTCGGCTTCTTCGGCCTTCGCCTCGCCCGGCGCCGCCTTGATCGACGCGCCTTCCTTGGCCCCTTCGTCCTTCGTCCCTTCCTCCTTCGCCGGAGGCGGCGCGCCCTTGGGCGGCGCGGGGGGCGGAGGCGGGGCGAGCTTGCGCTGCTCGACCTCGTCGGCCATCTTCTTTTCCCAGTTGAGGCTCAGCGCCATCCCGTTGGGTTCGACGTCCTCGCCGAAGTAGTCGGGGGTGACCTTGCGCTCGGCGCCGATGGCGTATTCGAGCGGGCGCATCTTGACGAGCTTCTTGAGCGAGCGGACCGACCACTTGTTGTAGATGCCGAACTCGGCCGACTTGGCAAGCGATGCCTGGTAGGCGGCGACGGCTTTGTCCTCGACCGGCATCGTCAGAACCTTGAGCTCCTGCTTGTAGAGTTCCTTTTGTTCGTTGGTCTTGAGGTTCTTCGGCAGGGGGATCTTGAGAATCGCGTTGACATACGCCTCATACGCCTTGCCGACCTTGTAGAGGCTCGCAATGGCCCACTCGGCCACCTTGTAGTTGACCACCTCGGTGTACGCCGCGTACACCTTCTCCATCGCCTTGTCCTTCTCGGCCCTCCGCTTCTGGAACAGTTTCTCGTCCAGATCGAGCTTTATCGCGTCGTACTGCCTGAACGTGTCGGTGACCAGGAGGAACCTCGCGTGGGCCACGCCCTCGAGCGTGGCCGGGTCGACCTTGGCGCCCTTCTTCGCGAGTCCCTTGTGAAACTCCACCGCCTTGGCGAGCACCTTGTTGGACTCCTTGACGTCCTTGAGCTTACGGAGAATAAGCCCCTGCTTGACCATCGTGAGCAGGACCCTTCCGGAATCCTGCGGGTACTTCTTCTGGAAGTCCCGGTAGATCTCGGAGGCCTTCTTCCACTCTTTGAGCTTTTCGTAAATGGCGGCGTTCCCGAGGTACACCTCGGCGGCGTCCCTCTCCTTCGGGAACTTCTTGAGGTATTTTTCGCGATCGTCGAGCGATTCGGTGTACTGCTCGAGGCCGAACCGGTAGACCCCGGCGTTGAAAAGCGCCATCGGCGCGTTCTTGTCCTTTTCGTACTTCTCGGCGAACATCTCATAGTACTTGGCGGCGTTCAGGAAGTCCGCGCGGTTGCGATACTGCTCGGCGACCGACCAGAGCACCGTGGGGGCATGTTTGCTGTCGGGATACTTCTGGATCATTAGAAGCTTGGTATCGAGCGCCGCCTTGATGTTTTTGGCCTTGTCGTAGTTGGCGGCCGCATTGTAGACCGCCTGGTCGGCCATCTTGGAGTCCGGGAACTCCTTGACGAACGCCAGGTACTTCTCGGCGGCGACCTCAAACTTGCCCTGTTTCTCGAAGTCCTCGATCATCTTGAACGCCGACTCGGCGACCAGGCGCTTGAGATCCTCCTTCACCCGCCCCTTGGCGAGCTTGGGGTTCTCGAGGAACTTGCGCGACCACGTGTTGAGATCGGCCCAGTTCTGCGCAAGGTTGAACGAGTCGAGGATCAGGTTGACCGAGTATTCGGCCAGCTTGTTGTCGGGATAGTTGAGAGCAATCTCGGCGAAAACGCGGTTCGCCTCCTTGAAATGGTTGTACTTGTACATGATCTCGCCGACCTCGTACTTGACGTCGACCGCGTCGTCGGCCTTGGGGAAGTTCTGCGTGTACAGGGTGCAGGCCCTCACGCGCTTTTCCATCATCTTTGAAAGCGGTATCTCCCTGTTGCTCCTGTCCTTGGGGGCCGGCTCCTTTTTGCTGGCCTCCTTGTAGGCCAGAACAGTGGAGTGCGCCGCGTCCTTCGCGAACTTGCCCTTGGGGTCTTCGGCGTAGATTTTCGCGTACTCGTCGCCGGCCCGCTCCCACTTGGCGAGCTTGTAGAGCAGCTCGGCGTAGTAGAACCGCATCGTGTACGCGTCCTTGGACTTCGGGAAGAGCGTCAGGTAGTCGCCGTAAAGCTCGTGGGCCATCGAATAGGTCGCCTCGGCCCCGGTCTTCTTCGCCTCGTTGTGATAGAGCGTCGCAAGCTCGCGGATCTTGGTCTCCGAAAGCTTCTTGGCCTCGTTGAACGCCTTCCGCCGCTCCTTGCACTTTTCGGCCTCATTCGGGTCCTGGCACTTCGGATCGTCCTTCTTGGGCACCGTCTTCTCGAACGACTGCAGGACCTCGACCAGGCGCCGCGTCTCCTCGACGGTCTTTCGTTTGTCCCCCATGCGGTGGTAGCACTCGACGCGCTTGGCCTGGTACAGCGGCGCCTTGATGCTGTCGGGGTTCTCCTTGATGATGATGTTGAAGACGATGAGCGCCTGCTTGTCCTTGCCCTGGTCGAACAGGAGGTTGGCAAGGCTGTCGATCATCTTGGGGTAGTTCTCCTGCCCGCCGACCTCCAGGAACACGTCCTTCACGTTTGTGATGTTGTCGAGCATCGAGTACGCCATCACGAAGTCCTTGGTGGCCTCGCGCCGAAGCGTGATCTTGTTTTCCTTGTTCTCGTCGGCCTGCGTGTTGCTGTACGCGATGACCTTCGAGAACATGTCGAGGGCCTTCTCCCACTCGGCCAGATTGTAGTAGACCCATCCCATTTTGTAGAGCGCAAACCCGTAGACGCGGGATTTTTCGAACCTCGTCACGCGCTTGTACGCCTCGATGGCGCGCTCGAGCTCGCCTTTGGAAAAATAGTACTCGCCGAACGCGAGATAGGCGTCCGGGACGTAGGTCGAATCGGGGAACTCGGTGATGAGCCGCCGATACATCTTGAGGGCCTCGGCCTGCTGCTGCGACTCCATCAGGTTGTACCCGTAGTAGAAAAGCACCTCGTCCACGCGCGGGTAGTTCTTGTACTTGTCCAGGATAACCTTGTAGTACTCCATCGCCTGCCGGCGGAAGTTGACGGATTTCTTCTGGTGGTCGTCGTGACTGGCCTTGAGCGTCCTCTGCCTCCCCGGGTCCTTCTCCTTCGGGATTTCGTCAGCGATGGCCATCGCCTGGAACCAGTGGAACTTGGCCTTCTCGCCGAAGAGCTCGGCAATCCTGAATACCAGCTTGGGCTTCTCATCCTCGGTCGGCCCGAGCTTGATGAGCTTCTTGACGGTCTCGATCTCGTTGTCCCGCCGGGCGTCCATCTCGGTTTCGATCTTGAGCATCTCAGCCGTGGGGAGGCTCATCTGGGGCTGCTGGAGCGCCGGCTTTTCGGGCCTGCCCTTCTTTCCCTGCGCGAGCGCCCCGCCCGCTGCAAGACAGAGCGCCGCAAGAACGGCTGCTGCGAACAGATACGGTTCTTTCCGTGTTTTTTTCATTCGGGCTACCTCATCCTTGGAACGTGCGGCCTTGTGCCTCATGCCTCACGCCTCATGCCTTGCGACTACCTCGTCCCCGGCTTGCACCCCTTGGTCATCGTGTAGTGGTACGTGCCGAGCTCGTCGCGCCAGTACTCGTCCTCGTACGGCCAACACTGTTCCTGGTCGGCCACGGCGCACGTGTGCCTTTTGTTGAGCAGAACGGCCCCGAGCTCCTCGTGCCGCAGTTTCGCCTCGAGGACCAGCTTCTCGGCGGTGCTGATCTCGAGCTGGATGCGGAAGGACTGGGCCATCAGTTCCTTGAGCTCGTCGCGCTCGCGCAGGAGCCGGCTCTTGACCAGCGCCCCGGCCTGGGAGGCCAACGTCCTCTTTTGCATGGTCACTTCGTCCGCGAGCTTCTTCGCGAGTTTCGAGAAACGCCAGAAATCGGCCGTCTTGGCAAACGACGCCATCTCCTTTTCGAGCTCGCGGATCGAGTCGTTGAGCTTCTTGATGTCCGGATCGTGCAGGGCCGAGCTTAGGACCCTCGCCTTGACGTCGTCGGCGCCGCCCTCGGCCTTCTGGATGTTCGAGAGGTACTCGTAGTACTTGTCGGGCGGCATCTTCTGCGTGACGAGCTTGCCGATCTCGTCCAGAAGCGGCGAATACCGCTCGAGGAACTCCGCGACGAACTGGTTGGCCTCGGGGTACCGGCAGTTGTCGTAGTAGATGACCGCCTTGATGATGAGCGTTTCGGGGAAGTACTCGTTCTTGAAAAACGGCGAGTGGAGCGTCACGAGGTTGCCCAGGGCTTTCTCCTGCTCGTCGATCCGGAAGTACGCCCACGCCGACTCGTAGAGCGACTCCAGCCAGTTTTCGGAGTCGCGGTCGATCTTGTTGAAATAGTAGATCGAGTTCTTGAACTGCTGGGCCTGGTAGTGGATCCGTGCAAGCTGGAGGAACGCCTCCTCGCGGAGGTCATCGTCTCGGAACTGCCCGCGCTTTGGGTGCAGGACCTTGGCCAGATCGCGGAAGGCGTTCAGGGCGTCCTCGAACTTGTTTTCCTTGAAATAGGCGAGGCCCTCTATGAATTTTGCCTTGGGGTAGAACGGGCTCGTCTCGGCTATTCGCGTAATGAACTTGCGCGCCTCGTCGTTGTTGTGCCGGAGGAAGAAGAACTTGGCGAGCAAAAAGTGGAACTCGTCGCGGTACTTCGGCGGAAACTCGAACTGGGCCAGCTTGGCGACCGTGTCCAGAATCGTTGTCTCGTTGGTCACCTTGCGGCTGATGAAGAACAGCCACTCGAGGCTCGACTGGAAAAACCTGTGCGCCTGCCCCTTGTTGAGGATCTGGATGAAATAGAGCAGCGACGAGTGGTGCTTGCCCATCCGGAAGAGGCACTTGGCCAGGTTGTACTCGGCGGCCTGGTGAAATTCGAGGTTCTTGGGGTTCTGGAGGATGTCGTAAAACGTTATCGACGCCTGGGCGAAGGCCCCCTGCTTCATCTGCGCTATGGCCGCGTCCATCTTCTCCTTGTCGGGGCTCGACAGCGTGACGTCGATGGCCTCGAACGAGATGGCGCCGCGGAACGCGGGTTTCTTCTCCTCGGCGCCGAAGCCGAAACCGGGGGCAGGCGCGGGCGCAGGGGCCGGGGCCGGCGGCGGCGCCTCGGGCAGCGGGGCCTTTTGGGGTTCCTTCTTCGGCGGCGGCGGCGCCTCGTCCTCGCCGACGTCGAGGCCCTCGAACGACATCGGCTTTTTCTGGGCGTTTGCGGGCATCGCACATGCCACGACCAGCGCCAACCCCACAACCACCGCCGCCACGAACCTCCAAGGCCTCATGTTTGCTCTCCGTTGGTTCGGCGTCCCCGCTTCGGGTGCCACGGACAAACCCTGTTTGTCCGTGCGCGGCGTCAAGCCGCCGCACTCCAAGACTACAGTTCGTACTCAAACGACGGCGGGATGAAGAACGAGAAGCCGACCATGAGCATCAGGTTGTTCTGGATCTGGTCGATCTCGCCGTTGGCCTTGTTGCCGTCGGAGTCGGTTATCAGGTAGTGCCTGGGCTTGAGCGTCATGCTGTAGATGGTGTCGCGCAGCTCCACCCTAAACGTCAGCCAGTCGGTGATAAAGAAGCGCTCCCCGATCCCGAAGTTGGGCGCAAGGTGCAGGCCGCTCATGTCCTCGGAAGTGGACGTCAGCTTCTCGGAGTCGTAGTTCCAGCCGGTGTACTCCACCATGGCCGCGCCGAACCCGGCGGTGAAATAGAAGTCAAAGTGGATGATCTTCCACGCGAACAGGCTGAACTTGCCGTACAGCGGCGCCCACTCGGCGTTGAGAGAGAAGAGGAGCTTGAGCGATCCGTTGTCGGGGATGGTGAGGTTCTCCTTGGCCAGGTAGACCTGGTTGTCGGTCTTGGCGTTGAACGCGTAGCCGAAGTTGGCCTGAAGCGAGAACTGTTCGACAAAGTGCCAGCCTATGGCGGCCGAGACCGCGTACTTCTGGTTGAAGGCGTCGTTAAGACCCACGTCGAACATCGGGGCCAGCTCTAGCCTGCCCTTCTTCATGAAGACGCGGCGCTGGACCGACTTGACCTTGTCCTCGAGGCTGGTCTTCTTCTCGGGTGCCTTGACCGCCGCCGGCTTGACCGGCTGTGTTCCCCCTCCCGGATCGTCCTGCGCCCAGGCCGCAGCGGAAAGACCGACAATGAACGCCGATGCCGAGAAACACACAATCGATTTCTTCACTGGTCTCTCCCTTTCACCCGTTTGCCCTTGGCCCTGCTCCATGCCCGGTGCCCCATGCCCCTTGCTCCTACTCGCACGTCACCCCCGCGTCGCCGGAGGTCGTGCTTCCGGCAAGGAAGTTGATCTCGAGCTTGTCGCCGGCCTCCAGGCCGCACCCGTGGAAAATGATCTTGGGGGTGTCGTTCCCTTTGCAGCAGTTCCCCGTCGAACAGTCTTCCGGCGGCTTGTACTGCCAGTAGATGGGCCGGAGGCACTTTTTGCTCCCACCCGCGCAGTGACAGCCGCGGTCGGGGTCCGAGATCGCGGCGCAGTCGCACTCCTGCCCGTCGTTGTCCTCGCATGTCGCGTTGTTGTCGCAGAACTTGGCCGCCTCGGGGCACGTCGTGTCGTCGGTCCCGGCGTCGCCCGACCCGCCGTCGCGCGGCTGCGCGCCGCACGATGTGAGCGTTTTGCAGTGCTCCACCGCGCTCCCGCCCACGTTCACCTGAATGCACGTCGGGTCGAGCGGCTCGTCCGAGAGCACACGTTCGTTCGAAACGATGAGCCGCCCGGCGATGTCAATGAGCGTCTGCCTGAACGACTCCTTGCAGATGCTGTCCGACAGGTACTTGGTCATCCCCTCGGCGACCTCGTGGTACCGCTTGCCCGCGCAGGCGACGCCGTTGGGGCTCGAGCAGTTCTCGGGCTCGCCGGCGCTCGATCCGCTCTGCGCCGCCCCGATGACGACAGCCATGTTCACGTCGTTGGGGTCCTTCTTGAGCCCTTTGAAGAAGTCTGTGAAGTCCTGCGTGGGCGTGAGATAGGCGTACTTGCTGTTCGTGTTGGTCGTCGGCGCATCAAAACGGCAGTTGCAGTACTGCTGGTTCCCGAACCCGTTCACCTTGCTGCACCCCATCCCCGACACCGGCGCGTTCTCGC
>JACRCP010000168.1 GCA_016218965.1 Deltaproteobacteria bacterium
AGCATCCACGACGGAGAACCAAGGAATATCACCGTTCCAATACTCGGGTTCTGAAGTCTTCGGAGTACCACCGCCAATGATTTCGACAGTGTCCGCGAAGGGCCATACTTCCCAACCTTTCGGAATCTCCCCCAGCTCCGAATCGGCGAACGAGTCCGGAAACAGGTCGGCGATGTGCTTTGGCAGTCCAGTGTCGCGCCCTTCGGCCTTGGCGCGGACTGGGTCGAAGTCGACGAACCACGACTTGAAGAGCGCCCGCGCCATCGCCTCCAGCGTCTCGCTCATCCGCCGGTTCAGCTCGATCTTGTCGTCCAGCGTGCCGAGGATGTGGGAAATCGCGCGTTGTTCGGAGAGCGGTGGCACTGGAATCTCAAGCCGGGACAAATCGCTTCCTGTGATCCCAGCGACAGCCACCTGGCGCCGAATAGTGTCGAGACCGTGGAGGCCAGGGGTTGAGTTGAAGAAATAGTAGATGAACAGCGGATCAGCACAATTACCGTCGGGTCGCGCGCGGATAATTGAAGACTCGAAGGTGGTGGGCTCGTCAATGTCCAGCACGACGCTGCACTTCCCAGCGCCTTCAGCGACGAGCGAACGGCGAGCGAAGAGTAGATCGCCCTTGGCGAGGGTGAATCGCTCACGCTCGGACACAGAGAGTTCAACCCTTTTCATCGGCACTGACCGAAGTCGTGGATGCGCGAAGATCTCTCCCATGTTGACGATCTTCGCGCCACGGCCATGAAACTCTTTTTGTTTGTAGATGCCGTTGCGAACGGGCTCGGCAAGCAATCGTCCGAAAGGCACCGATTGCCACACATCCGCCTTGTCCCCGCCCCGCTCGAACAGCACCTTCCCTTCCCTCTGGATGTGGTCGAGAAGAGCCTTGTCCTTGATGGCACGGTGCAGGAGCAGGTCCACTCGCTGGGGAATGGGGAGGTTTTCGATCTTCACGGCTAGTCTGCCCTGATCCGTCAAGGTCAGGGATTCACCGTACAGACATATGTCCACATCGGATTCCGGCGTGAAAGTACCCATGGCACGGGAGCCGAACAAGACAGTCTTCTCCACGCCGGGATGCGCGCGCAGGATTTCCAGAATTGCCCGCCGATGACCGGCTTTAAGGCCGTCGTTCACGTCGATGCCCGCTTTTCCTTCAGTCGTGTCAAGATCGCCCGCAACACGGGCGCGAAGCGATTCTTGATGAGACCAACCGCCTCCGCGGCGGCATCTTCGTCATATGTGTGACTCAAAAGATTTCGCTTGTCCAAGGCATCCAGGACAGTTTCGGTGGCGGCATCGTCCAGGTACCCTGCCTCGAAAGCACGGCGCAGCACCTCCCGTGGCGTTTTCTCCTCGTATCCCTCGTAGAAGAGGAGATCCTTGAGCGTCTTCCACGCCAGCTCAAAGGAGAACTCAAAGGTCTTGACCAACCCGGCGCGCTCGAGATCACTGTACTCGTCCACTGCGCATGCGGCTTCGAGCTTAGCCATGGCCTTTTCGAAGTTGATAAAACGTTGTTGCCAGCGGATCTCATCAGCGTTGCTCATCGGTCACCCTCCATATCCAAGTTCTTTCAGATTCCTGGCAATTGCCGCATCCAGCCTTGCCGCCTCGGTCTGTTGTTCTCTCAGTTGCGCGACAAGCCGCTTCATCTTTTCGTCGAACGGCTCGCCGTCGTCTTCGACCGCCTCTGCGCCGACGTAGCGGCCGGGGGTAAGGACGTGGCCGTGCTTCTGGATGTCTGCGAGCTTCGCGGCCATGCAGAAGCCGGGCATGTCGCGGTAGACCGCGACACCCTCATCCCGTCCCTCTCCCATTGGGAGAGGGTGGCCGGAGGCCGGGTGAGGGCCGACGGTACGCCACGAATGATACGTACCGGCGATCCTCGCGATGTCGGCAGCCGTCAGCTCACGGTGGACGCGATCAATGAGCATGCCCAGTTTTCGCGCGTCGATGAACAATACCTCGCCCCTTCGGTCTCGGTATCCCTCACCCCCAGCCCCTCTCCCACTGGGAGAGGGTGGCCGAAGGCCGGGTGAGGGTTTGCCGCTTTTATCGCGGCAAATGAACCAGAGGCAGACGGGGATCTGGGTCGAGTAGAAGAGCTGGCCGGGGAGCGCGATCATGCAATCAACGATATCGGCCTCGATGATCTTCTTCCGGATCTCACCCTCGCCCGACTGGTTGCTCGACATGCTCCCGTTGGCAAGGACGAACCCGGCCATGCCGGTGGGATTAAGATGGTGGATGAAGTGCTGGACCCAGGCGAAGTTGGCGTTTCCAGTGGGAGGCACGCCGTACTTCCAGCGTTTGTCCTCGCGGAGCTGGTCGCCCCGCCAGTCGCTGTCGTTGAACGGCGGGTTGGCGAGGACGTAGTCGGCCTTGAGGTCGGGGTGCAGGTCGCGGTGGAAGCTATCGGCGTTCTCCGCGCCGAGGTTGCCGTCGATCCCGCGGATGGCGAGGTTCATGTTGGCGAGACGCCACGTGGTCGGGTTGCTCTCCTGCCCGTAAATGCTGATGTCGCCGACCCTGCCGCCGTGCTCCTCGATGAACTTCTCGCTCTGGACGAACATCCCTCCCGACCCGCAGCACGGGTCGTAGACCCGACCTTTGTAGGGGGTGAGCATCTGGACGAGCAGGCGCACGATGCAGCGGGGCGTGTAGAACTGGCCGCCGTTTTTGCCCTCGACGCTGGCGAACATCGTGAGGAAGTACTCGTAGACCCGGCCGAGGATGTCTTTTGAGCGGCTTTCGGCATCACCGAGGCCGATGGTGGCGACGAGGTCTATCAGCTCCCCGAGGCGCTGCTTGTCGAGCCCCGGCCGGGCATAGTCCTTGGGCAGCACGCCCTTGAGCTTCTTGTTGTCCCGCTCCACGGCGACCATCGCATCGTCGATGAGTTTTCCGATGTTGGACTGCTTGGCCTTCGCCTGGAGATGCTTCCAGCGGGCATCCCTGGGCACCCAGAAGACGTTGTCGGCCCGGTACTCGTCCGGGTCCTCAGGGTCGGCGCCCTTGGCCTTCTCCTTCAGGAGGATCGTGTGCTTCTCCTCGAAGGCGTCGGAGATGTATTTGAGGAAGATGAGGCCGAGGACCACGTGCTTGTACTCGGCCGCATCCATGTTGTTGCGGAGCTTGTCGGCGGCAAGCCAGAGTTTTTGCTCAAAACCCAGGACGGCGCCGTTTTGGGTCTTTTTGGGATTCCGCGGTCGGGCCAAAGGTCACCTCGCGTGCTGTTGTGTGCGCAATATACGCCAAGTGTATCCGGCCGACAAGTTGCGTCGGCGTTTACAACGCCTTCCCGCGTATGTAATATGCGCGCGGGGATCTTGAGGAGACAGTCCGGTGCGATGCCCGCAATGCAAGGCCGTCGTTCCCGACGGCGCGACTTTCTGCGACAGGTGCGACGCGATCCTCGACGAGTCTTTTCTGGACCCGGATGCGAAAACGCCGATACCGTCGCCCCCGCCACCGCCCGCCGCGCGCCGGAGCGTCGCGGCGGAAATCCCAAATCCCAAATCCCAAATCCCAAATGCGGCGCCGGCCCGCGCCGCGAATCGCGAGCCTCCCACGGGCGAGTTGAGAATCCCGGCGCAGGAACCAACCTCCGCCGCGGCCGGCCGCGCCGGGGACCTCGCCCCTCAGGCCGAGGACGCCCTTGCCGACCTGCTCGCGTTTTTCAAGACCCTTTCGCCGGGCCAGAAGGTCGCGCTCGGGGGAGCGCTCTTCGCAACCCTGTTCTCGTTTTTCCCCTGGGCGGTCCTGCCCGGAGAGGGGAGCGTTTCGGGGCTCGATCTCGGTTCGATCCTGGTCGTGTTCCTGGCATTCTGCTTCGGAGCGCTGTTGGTGATGAATCACAGGGGCGTCGCGTTCGTCCGGAACCTCCGTTACTACTACAACCTGATCCAGGTCGCGCTCGCCGCCGCAATGATCCTCTTCTGCGTGTACCGGCTCATCCACCCCGCTGACCTGCCGGCGGACTCGCACGTCCTCAAGTCATCGGGCTTCGATGTCAAAATCGAGACGCAGTTCGGCCTCTGGCTCACGACGTTTTCCACTGTCGCAGCCGGGGTCGGGCTGTTCCTGCCAAAAGAAAGACGGTAACCCCGAAGGGGGTCTGCACAGGATGGCGACGTTGCGACGTCTGTGAAGCAAAGCGGCAGCAAGCTGCCGCACTCCAAATCGCACCAAGTCAGCCTTCCCGGATGTACCCCTTCGTGAGCAGGAGTCCGAGCGCCCTGAGGGTCTCGAGATCCGGGAGCGGCGACTTGTCAAGGATGACCTTCATCTGCCCGTAGTTGTAGACGAGCTGCAGGACGTCCAGCTGCTCGGGCGTGAGGTCGCGGAGCGGGGCTGCCATCGGCATCGACAGAAGGACGCTTCGGGTGAGCGGCGGGAGCTTCGGGGCGATCTTCTTGAGTTCGTCGCGGATTCTTAGGGCCTCCATCAGGATGACCTCGAGGTCCTCGTCGAGCTCGATCATGAACTTCCGGGAATCGGACGGCTGGAGCTCGTAGGAGCCGCGCGCCCACGTGATGATCCTGTAGATGGATTTGATCGGCCCGATCGAGTGGTTCTCGTTGATGCAGGCGTAGTAGATCTGCCCGTTGCGAAGGAAGATCTTGCCTTCCTCGTCGCCGCGGATCACGAAGACGCCGCTCTTTTTCGTGCTGGTGACCATCTGCAGGAGGTCGGGCACCGGGACCTCTTCGATGCGGCCGCTCATGCCGCCCGCGGGACCCGCCGGTTTTCGGCTGCCGATCTCCTGAAGCCGGGCCCGGGCCCGCTGGTCGTCGACCGCCGCCGCCTCGCCGCCCGACGGCCGCTCGAGGCGGAGGATGGAGGTGCCTATCAGGACGCGGTCCCCCTCCTTCAGCCTCACTTTCTTGATGCGTTCGCCGTTCACGAACGTGCCGTTGGTGCTGCCGAGGTCCTGGATCCAGATCTCGGCGCCCTGCATGATGATCTTGGCATGCTTCCGCGAAACCATGTCTTCGACGAGAACGAGGTCGAGGTCCGCGGCGCGGCCGGCCACGATCTCGCGATTGCCGGCGACCGGAAAGTCACCCCCCTGGTACTTGCCGGAAATGAACTTCAAAACCCAACCGCCCTGCTGTCCCCTGCTTACAGGCATTGTCGACCCTCCAACGAAATCAGTGCACAGCGATGAGGACTGAGGACTGAGCAGACGGTGGCACGGCGGTCAGTCCTTTTTCTCCTCGGCTTCCAACGTCGTTCCTCCCTCGCCGGGGAGGTTCTCGTGAATCATGCGCAGGTACATCCGCGCGCTCTTGTTCGCATAGTCCCTGCGGAGCACCTCCCGCCACTCGGCCGCCGCCTCGGCGTGCCTCCCCGTCGCGTAGAGCGTCACCCCGAGATTGACGCGCGCGCCGTGGAAGTTGGCGTTCGCCCCGAGAATCTCCCTGAAGGCTGTGATCGCGTCTTCGTGGCGCCCGAGGTCGCGGAGCGACTGCGCCAGCTTGTTCCTGATGTCGAGGTACTGCGGACAGAAACCGAGCGCGCGCCGGTACTCCTCGACGGCCAGGATGTGGTGGCCGCACGATCGGAAGACGTCGCCGATGTCGGCGTACATGTTGGCGACCTTGCTCTTGAGGTACGGTTCGAGCTCGCCTTCGCGGACGGGTGACGAGGTCTTCGCCATCGTGTCGTAGACGCGGCGCGCGTCGCGGTAGTTGCCCAGCTCGTTGTACACCAGCGCGAGGTTCGTGGCTGCCTCGGTGTAGCCCGGGTTGATGGCGACCGCCTCCTCGAGGTAGCCGCACGCCTTCTTGAGGTCGCCCTTGTGATAGAAGATGATGCCCATCATGTAATAAACGTCGGCGAACGGCTTCCCGATGTGCAGCGCCTTGAGGAAGCTCTGCTCGGCCTTATCGTACTCCTTGCCGTGGAACGCCTCGGTGCCCACCGTGACCAGGCGCCTGAACTCGTCCGTGTGCTTGCTCATCTCAGCCCCTCAACGCGACTCCGCGAGCAGGTCGCGCGCCTCGGCAGCCGCGCGCGACTTGGGGAACTCCGTCACGAGTTTTTCGAGCGCCGCCCGGGCCTCGGCCCCCCGGGCCTGCCCAAGGAGGCTCTTGGCCACGATCAGCATCGCGGTATCATCGAGCCCAAGCCCGGCGTAGATCTTGAGCAGCCCCTCCGCGCGCTGCTGCGCGGCCTTGAAGCGCTCGCGTTTGAAGTAGAACTGCGCAACGTAGAGCTCGTGCTGCGCCAGCCTTTCGCGGCACGCAGCTACGACCGTGCGGGCCTCCTTGGCGTCGGGCGAATCGGCAAAGCGCAAGAGGAACTGCTGCATAGCCTCGATGGTGGCCTTCACCTGCGTCTGGTCTTCCTCGTGCACGGGGGGCATGAAGAACCAGTCGCGCGGCACCTGTTTGTGGTGGCACAGCCCGACGCGGAACATCGCGTAGGCGGTCTTCTCGTTGGTCGGGTGGAGCTTCGCGAAGAGCCGATACGCGTCGGCCGCCTCTATGTACTTCTCGTCCTCATAGAGCGAGTCGGCCGCCCGCAGCTCGGCCGCGACGGCGTACTTGCTGTACGGAAACTTGTTCTTGACCTGGTTGAAGTAGTCCACCGCCTCCTGGAACGCGCCGTCCTTGAACGCCTCCTCTCCCTTGTCGAAGTTCTCCCTGGCGTTCTGGCTGTACGTCTTGTGGGCGCCCGCATCGGCGCAGGCATGCAGCAACGCGCAAGCGAGAGCCGCGGCGATCCCCGATTGAAGGTGGCGGCCGGACATGATTGCAACCTTATATATGCGGCGGTTTCTCCTGTCAAACGCGCCCGCCGTTGAGCGAACGGATGAAAATTCTTGACAGCACTATATGTTGTGTCTAACATGGCGCCAGGTACAAGATAAGGTATCAAGAGAAAGTTCACATAGCCAACGCAACAAGTTGAGGCCGACCTGATGACGGGGTCGGTCCGACCCGCGGGCGGGCGGCATCGTCGCCGCGGGAGATGGAATCGTCGCCCAAAAGGGCGACCTCGGAAGGATGGGGAGGATCGATGGAGATGACATCGGCGTCGAAAGGGAGACTGGGACCACGGGGAATCACGTTCCTCACGACTCGCGAGATGGACGCCGCGATGCCGTGGGATCGGGCGGAGCTGGCCGACGCGCTCGTGCGCGAAGGATCAATCGAGCCTGACACCGCCCGGCAGATCGCCGTCGAGATCGACGACGAGCTTGCCCGGAGGAAACCCCCCGCGATCACGCCGCGCGTCGTCAAAAGGATTCTCGACGCGAAGCTCGTCGAGTACGGCTTTTTGCCCCCGGTGCGCCTGGGCGACAACGCGATGCGCGTTCTCGAGCGGCGCTACCTTCGCAAGAACGCCGATGGCGAGGTCATGGAGACCCCCGAGGAGATGTTCGCGCGCGTGGCGCACACCGTAGCGAAGGCCGAGGAGCTGTACGGACATTCCGACATGGTCGACGAGATCGAGCGCCGCTTCTACGACCTCATGACGTCACTCCAGTTCATCCCCAACTCGCCCACGCTGATGAACGCGGGGCGCGAGCTGGGCCAGCTTTCGGCGTGCTTCGTCCTGCCGGTGGGCGACTCGATGGACTCCATCTTCGAGGCAATCAAGCACACGGCGCTCATCCACAAGAGCGGGGGCGGGACCGGTTTCTCATTCTCGCGCATCAGGCCGCGCAACGACACCGTGGCGTCCACCAAGGGCGTAAGCTCCGGTCCGCTCTCGTTCATGCGGGTCTTCGATATCGCCACCGAGACAATCAAGCAGGGCGGCACCCGGCGCGGCGCCAACATGGGGATCCTCTCGGTCACCCACCCCGACGTTCTCGACTTCATCTCGTCCAAGACCGAACAGAGGAACTTCAACAACTTCAACATCTCGGTCGCCGTGACCGACGACTTCATGAAGGCGGCCGAGGCCGACGCCGAATACGACCTCACCAACCCGCGCTCGGGCGTCATCGCAAAGAGGCTCCGCGCCAAAAAGGTCCTCGACGCCATAGTCATGCAGGCATGGAAGAACGGTGAGCCCGGGGTGATCTTCATCGACCGGATCAACGCCGAAAACCCCACGCCGCAGATGGGGCGAATCGAGAGCACCAACCCGTGCGGCGAACAGCCGCTTCTGCCGTACGAGTCGTGCAACCTGGGATCGCTCAACCTCGCAGTGATGGTCCGCGAGGGACAGATCGACAGCGAGAAACTGCGCTCGGCCGTACACGGCGCCGTGCACTTCCTGGACAACGTCATCGACGCCAACCGGTACCCGCTGCCCGAGATCGAGAAGATGACCCGCGGGAACCGCAAGATCGGCCTGGGGGTCATGGGGTTCGCCGACATGCTCATCAAGATGGGCGTGCCGTACGACTCCGAAGAGGCGCTCCAGATCGGCGAAGAGGTCATGGCGTTCATCGACGAGGAGAGCAAGAAGGCCTCTGAGGCGCTCTCGGCCGAACGCGGGACGTTCCCCAACTTCCCGGGGAGCATCTACGACCGCGAGGGCGGGCGCAGGCTCCGGAACGCCACCACCACCACGATCGCCCCAACGGGCACCATCAGCATCATCGCCGGGGTGTCCTCGGGCATCGAGCCTATCTTCGCCGTGTCGTACGTGCGCAACGTGATGGACAAGGACGAGCTGCCCGAGGCGAACCCGATCTTCTCGAAGATGGCGCGGGAAGGGGGGTTCTACTCGGACGAGCTTATGCGCGAAATCGCGCGGAAGGGCACGGTCCAGGACGTCGAGGGGGTGCCCGCCCGGGTGCGGCGGTTGTTCCGCTGCGCGCACGACATCGCCCCCGAGTGGCACGTGCGGATGCAGGCGACGTTCCAGAAGCACACCGACAACGCCGTGTCCAAGACCGTCAATCTCCCCCACGACGCGCGCCCCGAAGACGTGGGGCGGATCTACTGGCTTGCATACAGGCTCGGGACCAAGGGGATTACCGTCTACCGCGACGGCAGCCGCGACGAACAGGTCCTGTCGGTCCAAAAGGACAAGATCGCCCAGGCCGGGGCGGCGCACGAGGAGACCGAGGAGCTCAAGATCGTCCCGCGCGAGCGCCCGGAGGTCATCTCGGGCACCACGCAAAAGCTCACCACCGGGTGCGGGAACCTCTACGTCACGATAAACGAGGACGAGACGGGGCCGTTCGAGCTTTTCACCGCAATGGGAAAGGCCGGGGGGTGCGCGAGCTCGCAGGCCGAGGCCATCTCGCGGCTCATCTCGCTCTCGCTCCGCGCCGGCCTAGACATAGAGCTCATCATCAAGCAGCTTCAAGGGGTGCGCTGCCCGAACCCCGCGTGGATGAACGGCGAGCTCATCCTCTCGTGCGCCGACGCCATAGCCCGCTCGATGCGGCAGTACGTCGAAATGCGCGCGAAACAGGGCAAGACCGTCGCGGCGAGGCCCGCGCTCGAAAAGGCCGAGAAATCCAGGGAGCAGAAGGCGGTCCCCGCCAAGATCAGCCACGCCCTCTCGGGCGAAAAGATCGTCTCCGTCTGCCCCGACTGCGGCGGCCACATCGAGCAGCAGGAAGGGTGCCTGCTTTGCAGGTCTTGCGGCTACTCGAAGTGCGGGTAGACGCGCGGACTTGGATCTCTATGTCCGCCGGCGCGCGCGACGCCAGGCGGCGATGTCCTCGTCCGTGAGCACCGGGTACCGCTGGTTGGGGCACCGGACGCACGGCTCCATCCCGAAGTCACCGCGCGCGTGCGCCTCCCGGAGGGCCTCCACCTTCGGCCCGGTCCAGAGCGCGGCGAACCCTTCATCGGCCAAGTTCCCAAGCCGAAGGTGCATCTGCGTGTCGTTGCAGCAGACAGTGAGCATGCCGTCCCAGCGGACCATCGGCGTTTTCCAAAGGGCGGGGCACGGGCGCCGCGGCCCACCGCCGATCGCCTCGTCGTTTTTGATGATCCGCCCCGGCGCGTCGGGCCGGACAAGCCCCAGCTCCGTTGCCGCCTCCCGGTGGAGCCGCTCGGCCGCAGCAGGGTCGCCTCCCACGAGCTTGTCGAAGAAAACGGCGTTTTCCTCGAATGCGGGCGGAAAATCATAGCAGGCCCGGAACGGCCGGCCATGGCGCGAAAAAACAGCGCTCCACCGGCCGAGAAAAGCGCCCGCCTCGGCGCGGTTTTCGGGCATCACTATCATCTTGACGATCAGGCGCGGGAACTCCAGGCCGCGCTCCGCCTGTGCCGCAAGGAACGCCTCGACGTTGCGTTCAACGTCGGAAAGCCCCTTCTTCCCCTTGATTCTGGCAAAGGTTTCCTCCGTCGACGCGTCCACCGAGATGAATACCTGCCGGAACGTGGCGGGGTCCTGGTCCGTCCGCGAGGCGCAGTCCAGAATGGCGGCGGCGTTTTCACCCGCGAACGCTTTCCCGTTGGTGTTCATCGAAAAGAAGCCGAAGATCCGGTTGCCCGCGTTCTTCTCGAAGGCGTACCGAACCATCGGCGGGAACTGCGGGTGGATCATCGACTCGCCGAGCCAGTGCGGTGCCATCCCCGAGAGGCGCACGCCGTCGGCGGCAAGCGAGTCGATGAGCCGGCGCCAGAGTGCGGTGTCCATCGCGCCTCGGCCGGACCCGTGCGGGAGTGCGCGGAGGGACTGGTCGCACATGATGCACCGGAGGTCGCACGCGTCGGTCATCTCGACACAGAGGAAGACTTCGCTGTTGATCCGGCCCGGCTGCTCTGTTTCTCGGATGTCCGGCAAAAAGCCCGCCTCCACCCGCCCCGGCCGTCCGCATTCTCCGGGCGGCGGAATACCGCGCGCGAGGCGCGGCACCCGACAGGCAGTATAGGCAAACCCGGCGGATGCCGCAACCACGCAGAGCCTCGCACCTTTCTTGACCGACACTGCGCGGGTTTGTTAGGATGCGCGCCACAGGACCGACGTCGTGACCCGCGTGCCGGGGCCGGACGCCAATCAACAAAAAGGAAGGTTCGTGTGAACACCGTCATTTTCAAGAAGAGGATCGCCGTTTTGGGGGCGGGGAAGATCGGGGGCACGATCATCTCGGCGCTCGTGCGCACGGGGGTCGTCAGGCGCCGGGACATCGCGGCCAGCACTTCGCACCGCGAGAGCGCCCGGGCCGCCGCGGCACACCTCGGGATCAAGGTCGTCTTGGACAACCGCACACTCGTGAAGGCCGCCGACATCATAATCCTTGCGGTCAAACCCCAGCAGCTGGGCGAGGTGCTCTCCGAGGTGAAGGATGTCCTGCGCGCGGACCAGCTCGTGATCTCGCTCGCCGCCGCACGCACCACCGGTTTCATCGAAGCGGCAATTGGGAAGCGCGTCCCGGTCATCCGTTCGATGCCGAACACGCCCATTCTTGTTGGCGAAGGCATGACGGTCCTATGCCCGGGCAAGTTCGCCGGGCGCCGGCACGTCAAGCTCGCGCGCGCGGTCTTTACGCCGGTAGGCCGCGTGGAGGTCGTCGCGAAGGAGGACCTCATGGACGCGGTCACGGGGCTGTCAGGCGCGGGGCCGGCGTATGCGTACATCATCATCGAGTCGCTGGCGGAAGGGGGTGTCTACACCGGCCTCCCCCGAACGCTGGCGACCACACTTGCCGCCCAGGCGCTTTTGGGGGGTGCGAAGATGGTGCTCCAGACGGGCGCGCACCCCGCGCTTCTCAAGGACGAGGTCACTACCCCGGCCGGGATCACGATTGACGGCATCATGGAGCTCGAGGACGGCGGCCTGCGCGTCACGCTGATCAAGACGGTGGACAAGGCCACCAAAAAGTCCAGGGACATGACGACCTGCCTTGCGTCGGGGAGAGCGACGGGGGGGTCGGCGGCGGGGAAGGAGAGATCGAGGACGCCGATGCCGCAATTGACTTCATCGAGAAGGAAACCGGCCGGCGCGAGATCATCCTCTCCGGTTACTCGTTCGGGGCGTGGGTGTCCATCGAATGCGCGTCGCGTCGCGAGGACGTCCTGGGCCTTTTTTTTGATCTCGCCGCCCAACGCGACGATGGACTGCGGCGCGATCAAAGGGTGCAGGGAGGCGGTATATCCTCGGCCCCGTGCGGGCTCACCCCCAAAGGCTTGCTCCCCACAAGAGCCGTCCCCAAGTTGCTGCACGGGCTCACCGAGTGCACCGCGCGGTCGCAGTCGAGAGCGTCGTTCCCCCACGGGTACTTCCGCCCATCGGCCCCCCGCGCCGCCTTCTCCCACTCTGCCTCGGTCGGCAGGCGCTTCCCGGCCCATGTGCAGTACGCCTTCGCCCGGTTCCAGTCCACGCAGTTGATCGGGTGGCCTTCTTTTCCGCCAACTTGGTAGTTGCAGGCGCTCCCGGTATCCGCCGCCGAACAGCCGCTCGCTGTCACGCAGGCCAAGTACTCGGAGGCCGTCACCTCGTACCTATCGATCTTGAACACCGCCACGTTCACGTTGTGGTACGGGCTCTCGCTGCTGAAGCACTCATCGTCCACCGTGTTGTTGCACCCCATCATGAACGGCCCGGCTGGCACCTCGCACATGTCGCCGCCCTTGCCGGTGGGCGACGCGCTGCACAAGAAGACGGACCACGAGTGATTGGGTGGCGTGGCCTCTTGGTTCCCTGGAACATCCGTGCACCGCACGCCGAAATCATGCTTGCCAGTGCCAAGCTGGGAATATGTCATCGGGGATGTGCACATGACCCATTCGTTTTCGTCCAATCTACATTCGAAAGTGCACGCTGCGCACGGCTCCCCGCCATCAACAGCCGAGAATTCGAACAAGGCCGTCGAAGACCCACTTTGCGGGGCAGGCTTCTGCGTGATGGCCGTAGCACACGGCTTTGTGTCGATGGTCCAGGTTACACTCTCTGGCGAGGTATCGAAGTTCCCCGCTGTGTCTTTCGACCGCACGCGCACGCAAAAAGCGCCGCCATGGACGTCAACATGACGACTGCCGCGCCCAACTTCGCTTCACTTGTGGGATTCAAAACGTCGTGGTGCAAAGGGTCTACCCCGTGTCTGGAACTTTTGCCGTGGACAGCTTGAATCGCCCCGAGACGGCAAATGGTGGGAGCCCCGCCGACGAAGTACGAATGGTCTGGGGTCGAGATCTCTCACTACGCCTCGACTTCCCGCTCCAAAAACCTGAGAGCATTGTCCCGAAAGTCGTCAAGAGAAGGGAACTGTTTGTCGCAGGCGCTTGTCAGACGGGTTCGGTCTTTGCGCGGCAGAGCTTCGAAATCCTCGTGCACAACCATGCTTTTGAACGGCAGCCGTTTGCGCTGGAATTCGAGGCAGCTTATCGTGATGAGTCGTGCCTTCGTGGGGTCCTTGACTCCGAAAAGATAGAGAATTCGTTTGTTCCGCTCCAGCAAGAAGTCAACTTCCAAGTCGTCGCGGTCCGGAAGGGGAAGCTCGTTGGGTCGCGGGTGATATTCCCCCAGATGGTCCTCGACGAACTCTTGAAGCATCTCGTAAAAGAGGCTCGCGATCACTTCGCGCTTGAAAAGCCGCATGTTGCCGACTTTCGCGACTCCTTGGGCAAACTGCAGAACCGCCGGGTACAGGGACGCCATGTCGGTTTCGATGAAGATGTTTCCGCTCTCCTCCCGGAGTTGATTCTCGGAGAGAATACGCTGGAATATCCGCTCCTTGTTCGGGGTGTCCACATCGAAGGAGTAAGACAATCTCATCAAGGTCATGCCGAAGTCGCAGACCCTGACACGATCGCCGCCGTTACCCAGAAGTTCAAGGTAGATGTCCACCATGTCGCCGTCCTCGTAGAAGAGCGGCGCAATCAACTGCTGGATTCCGGGGCGCCGTTCCCGGAAGGCCACATGGTCGTTGAACTGAGACCGCAAGCTGTCGAGGAAGTTCATCTTCGATCGCCCTCTTTCAGGCCGAGCGTGCCCTGAAACACGCCGGGGAAGTGCCGGTCCGCATCCCCAAGATTGATTCGACGAAGGAATGCGGCGAGCGCTTCCGGGTAGGAAGCATAGTCCGTGGTGACTACCGCATACCGCTCGGGCTTCAAGCCTGCGGCAATCGCATCGACTTTGGCCTCGTGAATGTGGTAGTGAGCATGGTGCGGATACAGAACGTGCTCGCCGTGCGGCCCGTTGAAGCGGAGCAACACGATGTTGCCCGGTTCATCGGACGGGACGTACTCCAAACCTATAGAGAAGTTCTCCTGGAACTTCTCGTTAATGCGCATGAAAACGTGGAACTTCCATCCCATCCTCGGACTCCAACGTCGCATCGTTGCGAAGAAAGCCCCGGTCTGATTTCATGTCTCGCCGGGGCGAATCCACAACCCGCTTCCTGCAGGTGACAAAACCCGCGATCTCGCTCTCGGTGTATTGCCTCATGGTTTGCGGCTTAGCCGCCTCCCTCTTCCGACTTCACTGTTTTGAGGCCAACAGAAATCGCGACTAAAGGTCGACAGCGACTATCATCACCGTATTTGTCCTCCGGAGGCAGTATAGGCAAAGCGGCGGGGGCGTGCAAGCGCTGATTTGAGGCGTTGATTTGAGGCGCTGATTTGAGGCACATCGAGACCTTCGGCGGGATATGGAGGGCATGGAATGCGAAATGGCGGGCGCACGCGGGCCCCGGCGATCGATTCGGTGTCGATGACACTGGTTCGGCATCACCGGCAACGCCGGCACTCGCGGCTCGCGCCCCGCGCCTCGTGCGTCACGCCTTCGTGTGCTCAAGATACCTTGCAATCCCGCCGGCGACGCCGCGGAGGTTGGGCGTCACGAGGTTCATGATGAATTTTTCGACGTCGGGGCGGAGGCGTCTGGCCAGGAACGCCGGCACGCCCGGTATTCGCTCGGGGTAGATGCTCAGCACGCCGTGGATGGTCATCTTTGTCTTTCCCCCGGGCGCCTCGGCGAACAGGTCCTCTCCCCGGCACTCGAAGAGCGTCCCGAAGTGGAAGGGCTCGAGCCGCCAGGCGACCTTCCTTGCCGCCTCGTCCCACTCCGCGTGGTCCTTCCACCTGAGCATGTTCCCCGAGACGAACGGACGGACCGCCTTCGGCGCCGCATCGGGCTTCCCCTGCCAGAGGTTGAGGAACCGGTGCCTGCCGGGACCGATCTCCTCGCGCTCCAGCACCTGGATCGACTCGACCTCGGGAAGGAAAGGAACGAGATCGGGAAGGTGGTCGCGCATTGCGCCGAACACCTGTTCGATCGGCCCGGCGATGGTCTCTTCGATGCGGAACTCCATGCGCCCTCCTCGCTCACTCCGCGGTGATTCGCGTCCGCGCAATCTCGTCGATCTTCTTCGCCCCGAACCTGGCCGTGACGGCAGGCCACGGCCCCTGCGTCACCATGATCGTGTCGATCCTGCCGCTTGCCGGGCCGAGTTTCACCAGGACCGAAGGCTGCCTCTCGGGCGCCGCAGCCCTGTAGCACGCATCTTTCACGGCATACTCCGAGAGAGGGGCGGAGTCTTCGGGGAGATTCAGGGCCTTTGCGTACGCGGCCCAGCGTGTTTCGCCCCTCGCGAAAAGCTTGAGTACGGCACTGACCGGACCGGCACATTCCACGGCCTCCACCACGGCCCGGCCCCCGGCCGTGGACACCGTCATGTCGTACTGGTTGGACGCCGCCCCGTCGCCCGCAAACACCACGCCAAGAGTGCACGATCCCTTCCGGCAGGATTTTTTCTTGAGGGCCCCGGTTCGCCAGTCGAGCCAGCCATGCGCGAATTCCCTCCAGAGGGCCGGGAGGTTCGCCGGACCGGCCGGCTGGCGCCAGACGTACCTTCCCGTCGCCCCGTCCCACTCGGGGACCGGGAAAGGGAACCGCTCGCCGCACAAAAGGCCCATTGTTCCGGCCGCGGCCTTTTCTTTGAGGTCTTTCGAGAACATCGCCCAGTCGGAAAGGAGCGCCGGGTATGGCACCTCCTTGCCGGCGAGGCGGACCGCCCCGCGATCGAACGTGACATCGGCCACGTCGGGGCTGCCGACCGCCGGCGCCGCCGCCGAAAGCGCCGCGCACGCGGCAACGGCGCCCGTCACACGCAAGAAAGATGACACAACCTTCCCCATCTTCCTCAGAAGATACTACAAACCCGGCCCGTTTTCATCCCCGGCGCATTTGGTGTTGAACCCGCCCGCGGAATGGTGGTAGATTCCCCGCGCACAACGAAGGGAGGGAACGGATGTCGAGCGTCAACAAGGTCATTCTGATCGGCCGCCTGGGGCAGGACCCCGACGTACGGTACACCGCCAGCCACCAGCCGGTCGCCCACTTGAGCATTGCCACGTCCGAGAACTACACCAACAAGAACGGCGAACGGGTCGAAACCACGGACTGGCACCGGGTGGTTGCCTGGGGGAAGCTTGCCGAGCAGGCGGGCGAGTACCTCTCGAAAGGCCGCCTGGTTTACGTCGAGGGCAGACTCCAGACGCGTTCATGGGTCGGCAAGGACAACCAGAAGCGATACAGCACCGAGGTGGTCGCGGCGGTGATTCGCTTTCTCGATTCGGGGAAGGGCGAACGCGCTTCGGCCTCGCAGCCGCCGCGGCCGGCGGTCGACGAGCAGCGGGGCGGCGCGCCCGAGGAAGAGGCGGCGGTGGACCATGCGGAACCGCAGTCCGCACCGCCGGACGACGAGGACGTCCCCTTCTAGCCATTCCGATGAACGCGCGTCAACAATACGCCGAACTGTTCGACAGCTCGGGCATTCCGATGTGCCTGTCCGACAGGACGGGGGTCATTATTGATCGGAACGGTCCCTTCGACAACCTGTTCGGCGCCGGACCCGGCGCAGTGGCGCCGCAGAACATCGCCGATCTGTGCGACCCGGACTTCCGCGACACGTTCGCGCACGTGCTGTCGGTCGCCGGCGAGGGCCACGCGGGGGCGCCCTACCCGTTCCAGTTCTGGTACGCCGGGAAAAGGGGCGGCCGCAGGAAGGCCGACGTCAACATAACGCGCCTGCCCGGCAAGGAAACGTTCCTGCTCACCTTTCAGGACGTGACGGACAAGGTCGACGCGTTCGAGGAACTCAACAGGCGCAACCGCGACCTCGTGGGTCTGGTGAAGATCACCAAGCTCATCTCCAGCACGCTCGACAACGACAAAATCGTGCGCGTCGCGCTGGACGAGGCGGTCCGGCTTTTCGACCTCGATCGCGGCTGGCTCCTGACGCTCGACCCCGACGGGCGGGCGCTCTCGACCGCCGCGGCGCAGGGGGCTCCTCCGCTCGACCCGTCCGCACTGGCGGCGATGGGCCGGTTCTTTCTTCGGGAGACCACCGACCGGTTCAAACCGGCCATCATCGAGAGCGGCCGGGGCCTGCACCTCAGCTCGACGGAGGCCGATCTCATGGCCGCGCTGGGCGCCAGGCTTCTTGTCATGACCCCCATGATTGTGGGCGGGGCGCTCCGCGGGATGATGTGCCTGGCGGCCGCCGAGGGGGCGCGAAGCTTCACCCAGGACCGCGTCTCGCTCCTCCAGACGCTCACCCATCAACTGGGCGTCGCACTTGAAAACGCGCGGCTTTTCCTGGAGGCCGAAAACAACCGCCAGCGTTTCTGGCTCCTGGCCGAGAACATGAAGGACGTCGTCTTCATCCTCGACCGCAACCTCCAGATCATCTACGTGAACGAGGCCGTGCGCGAGAACGTCGGGTACGACAAAAAGGACCTCATCGGGCACAACGCCACCGAGTTCGTCACCGAAGGCCCCGTCAACGACGCGGCGATCGAACAGTTCATCGCACTGGTGTCGGGGGCCGACATCCCGCCCCTTGCCTACGATCTGGCGCGCCCGGGCGGGACGCATGCGACGCTCGAGGTCAGTTTGTCCAAGATGTCGGACCGCGGCGAGCTGATAGGATTCCAGGGCGTGGTCCGCAACATAACCCAGAAGCTCACGTGGGAACGCGAGATGAGGCGCCACGCCGACCAGCAGACCATGCTCCTCAAGCTTTCCCGGATCCTCACGGCAAGCCCCGATCTCGGGAAGGTCCCCGGCGGAAACGACCCGGGCCTCTGGCCGTCCTCGACACCGTCCCAGGCATCCGACAGGGGCCTCACGCGGACCCTTCGGGACAGCGTCGAGCTCATCTGCGGGTTCCTGGGCGTCGAATCGGTGGCGATCTACACGTACGACGAGGAACGGCACGAGTTCGTCCACGCGGCAAGCCACATCATGCCCGCCGCGCGGGACGCCACGCACTTGGAACCCCCCGCGTGGTTTCCGGCCCCCCAGGGGACGGTGGGACTCCTGGCGAACCAGGGTCCGATCGTGTTCGCGGACGTGCCGGGCGCCGACCCCGGGTTTCCGGCCACTCCGCACATGCAAAGGCTCGGCATGCGTTCGAACATCATCACGCCCATCGTGTACGGCGACCGCCTGCTCGGGTTCCTGGGGGCGGCAACGCACACATTCCGGCGCGACTTCAGCACGTCCGAAACCAACCTGCTCTCCGCCGTCACCGGCCAGCTCTCGATCGCCCTCATGAACGCGAGGCACTTCGACGAACTGGCGCGCCACCGAAGCGATCTCGAAAGGCTCTCGAACCGGTTGTTTACGGCCCAGGAGGAGGAGCGCCGCCGGATCGCGCGCGAGCTCCATGACGAGGCCGGCCAATCGCTCTACGCGCTCAAGCTCTCGCTCGAACTCATGAAGGAAAAGTCGTCCCCGACCGCGAGCGAGGGGGCGGCGATGCTTGAAGACCAGATCCGTGTCGTTTCCCAGGCGATAGAGAACATCAGGAGGATCACATACGACCTGCGGCCGACGCTCCTCGACGATCTGGGCCTGATTCCCGCGATCAGGTGGTACATTGACGGTTTCGAGAAACGCACGGCGATCAAGGTCGACCTGGCGGTCAATATGCCGGAGCACAAACTCGACTCCCTCCTCGAGGTCAACGTGTATCGGATCCTCCAGGAGGCCCTCACAAACGTGCGTCGACACGCCGCCGCCGGCAACGTGTCGGTGCGGCTGTTCGCCCAGAATCGCTGCCTGCGGCTGGAGATCCAGGACGACGGTCACGGTTTTTCGGCGGCGGAACGGGCAACCGCCTCGGGGGGGGTTGGGCTGATAGGGATGAAGGAGCGCATCGTGTCGCTCGGCGGGTCGCTGCTCATCGACTCGCTCCGGGGCCGGGGCACCAATCTGAGCGTCGAGATACCGCTTCGGGGGGCCAACTGAACGCGGAAGACCGCGGAAGAGGGGAGGAACGCCGTGCACAAGATCAGGGTACTCATCGCCGACGATCACACGATGGTGCGCCAGGGGCTTCGCACCATGCTCAACAGCCAGTCCGACATCGAGGTCGTCGGCGAGGCGGCAAACGGCCGCGAGGCCGTGCAGCGGGCCAGGGAGATCGACCCCGACGTGGTGGTGCTGGACCTCTCGATGCCGATCCTCAACGGTCTCGAGGCCACGCGGCAGATCAAGAAGGAAAACCCGCGCATCGGCGTGCTGATCCTCACGATGCACCACAATGAGGAATACGTTTTCCAGGTGCTCAAGAGCGGCGCCAAGGGGTACATCATCAAGGAGTCCGGGTTCGAGGAGATGGTCCGCGCCGTCCGCTCGGTCTACCGGCACGAGAACTACCTGGACCGCAAGATATCGAAGGACGTGATCGACGAGTATGTCAAGCGCGCGGCCCACACCGACGCGTCCGGGGCGCCCAAGGACATCCTCACCCCCCGCGAGCGCGAGGTCCTAAAGCTCATCGCCGAGGGGAAGAGCAACAAGGAGATCGCCCAGATCCTGGACCTTTCGGTCAAGACCGTGGACGTCCATCGCACGAACCTCATGAAGAAGCTCGACATCCACGACGTCGCCACTCTGGTGAAGTTCGCGATCAAGAAGGGCCTGATTGAGGTGACTTAAGGGCAAGAGGGCACCGTCATGCACGACCTGTTCATGATCGCCTTGGGGACCGTGGCCGGTGTGGTCGGGGGCTTCTTCGGCGTCGGCGGCGGGATCGTCATCATCCCCGCGCTCGGGTACTTCCTCGGCTACTCCGAACACAGGGCGCAGGGCACCAGCATCGTCGCGATGCTCCTCCCGGTCGGGCTCCTGGCCGCGCTGAAGTACCACAAGACCGGCGCCGCCGACGTCCGAGGCGGCCTGCTCATCGCCGCCGGCCTGTTCGCCGGCGCATGGATCGGCGCGGTGCTCGCATCGCACGTCCCGGATCTGCTGCTTCGGAGGCTGTTCGCCGTTCTCCTGATGGCCGTGTCAATCAAGATGCTCGTCGGGAAATGAAAAGGAGACCGGGCCGACAACCCGCGTACCTTCGACGCCTGGTGCGGCTCAGAAGGGTCGTTTTGCGCCTGCGAGGTCCGCGCGGCTGCCCGTGGGACCGGAAACAGACTTTGACGAGCGTGCGGCCGTTCATACTCGAAGAGGCGCACGAGGTCGTCGAGGCGATAGACCGCCGGGACCCGGTGCACCTGCGCGAGGAACTCGGCGACGTTCTGTTCCACGTCCTGTTTTTGGCCGGGATTGCCGAAGAGAAGGGGTGGTTCGGGCTCGCCGGCGTCGTCGAGGGAATCACCGAGAAACTCGTCCGCCGGCACCCGCACGTCTTCGGCGCGGGGAAGGCGTGCAACCCCGCCGAGGTCGAGAGGAGCTGGGAGACGCTCAAGGCCGCGGAAAAAGGGCGACGCGGGTCGATCGGCGAAGGCATCCCGGCGACGGTGCCGGCGCTCACGCGCGCACTCCGGCTGGGCGAGCGGGCCGCACGGAAGGGTTTCGATTGGAAGAGCGTCGGGGGCATCCTCGACAAACTCGACGAAGAAACGCGTGAGCTCAAACAGGAGCTTCGGGGTCGAGATTTCAAAAAACCGCTGCGGCTGAGCCGGACGGCGCGCAACGGGATCGAACACGAGCTGGGCGACATGCTTTTCGTCCTGACCAACCTTGCAAGGCACGTCCAAGTCGACCCCGAGGCGGCGCTCGACGCGTGTTCAGCCCGATTCTGCGCCCGCTTCGACGCGATGCGGGAGGGAATCGAGAAGTCCGGCCGCTGTCTTGAAAAAATGTCGCAAAAAGAGCTGGACGCCGCCTGGGAACGCGCAAAGGAAAACGAGCGCGTACGGTAGATCCCGGCGTACGGCATCGAGGCAGCCCGTTTTCCACCGAAGCTGTGAACAATCTGTGGCAAAAGCTGTTGGATGCCGGTTTGTTGCTTGAACCGACATGAAAAAACTCCGGTTTGCCCATTTTTTGCGCAACGCCGAATTCCGTGTTTTTTCAGCACGTTAGAGCTGGTTTCGAGTTTTTCGCGGGACCTTTTGGCGGCGGGATGCCCGTTCGCGTCACGCGACCACATCCGTGAGGTGCGGCCGCTCGAAACGGCCCCGTTTTGCGCGGCTCCGCCGCGCACGTTCTCGCAATTGGGCCGCGCCGCCTGGACTTCACGCGCACCCGCCTCGCATGGCCTTGCGGCACAAGGCCCTGCGCGCCAAGTGCTTCCCGGCCCCAAGCCGCACGGGTACGCTGTCGAGCATGTGCGCGGGTTCCACCACGGCGTCTCGGCGGAAACCCACGCCTTCGAGGCGAAGCAGCCTTTTCTTGACCTCCGCCCCACCGGGCGCGGAGAAACCGCCCAGTCGGCCGTCCGCCAAGACGACGCGATGGCATGGAAAGATCACCGGCAGCGGATTCCTGCCGATCGCGCCGCCGACCGCCCTGCACGCCGACGGGACGCCGGCCGCCGCTGCGACAGCGCGGTATGACGTTGCCCGTCCCCTGGGAATTCTCCGAAGGAGCGCGACTACCCGCCGGTCGAACTCCGTCATCGCCGCAAGGTCGATTCGGATGCGTGAGACATCCCGCCCCTCGTCAAAAAACGCGCGGACCGCCGCGACGGCTTCGCGGACGAAAGGCGGAAGTTCCGCATGCGCGCCGCGGGTGCCGCTCGACTCCTTCTCGAACAAGAGCCGGGAAACACCCCGCCCCGTCCACTCAATCACGAAGCGAAAACCGCCCGCCTCGAATTCGCACGATCCCATCTTGACCTCCCTGTCTTTCGCGGCCCTTCTGGCATTCGGAGTATGTTGGGGTCCTTATTGATCCTTGACATCGCCCTCGACCCGGTGATACTCCTCGCGCCTCTGGTGCGCGAACGAACGGAGGAACGTGAATGCCTGCGAAGAAACCTGTCAAGAAGGCGCTTTCCATTCTCAAGCGGCAGCGCCAGGCTGCAAAACGCCGTACCCGCAACGCACAGGTCCGGGCCAGGGTGCGGACGCTCGTGAACAAGGTGCGCCGTGCGGTGGCCGCCGGCGACGCCGCTGCCACAAAGGCTGCGCTTCTGGATGCCGAGCGCGGGCTCGCGAAGGCGGCATCGGCAGGCATCCTGCACCACCGGAACGCGGCCCGGCGCGTCTCGCGCCTCGCCCACCTCGTCTCGTCGAAGACCGCGGGCGCGTAGACCGCCCCGGGCGGACCGGGCCGCCGACGAAACACGGCGCCGGGATCCGGTTCAAGCACACAGCCTCAGCACCAGCCGTTCGACGGCCCGGCGCTGATCCAAACGCCCGGTCCTGACATCGAGATCGGCGTCCCGGATTATTGCGAGTGACTCCGCAAGCCTCGGTGCAGGAAAGTTTCGCGCCTGGGGAATGTACTCCTCGCGGACGAATTTCTCGAGTATCCCGAGACGCCGGCTCATCTCGGCGGCGCCGACTTTGCGATGAAGCATGTCCCGCACCTTGATGAGCATCCTGAAGTGCCGGGCTATCATCGTCATATAGTAGGGCAGGCCAAGGTCGTCGCGCGCGGCGGCCAGGATCTGCTCGGCCATCGCGAGCGCCAGCGGGAGTTTTCGGTCGCCCAGCGCCGCCGTGATCTCGAAGACGGTGAACCCGCGGAGCTTGATGAGCACGGCCTTCATCCCGGCGCTGTCGAGCCGCTTGCCGCGGGCATAGAGGGCGGCCTGCTCGAGAGCCGAGAACAACGCGGCCAGGCTGTCGCCGGTCTCCTCGATGAGAAGCGCGATTGCGTCCTCGGTTGTCGTGATGCCCTTCTCGTGCGCCTCGCGCCGGATATAGGCGGCCAGCTCTCTCCGATTGAGCTGGCCGAACTCGACGAGCTGCCCGTTTTTTTTGAGTGCCTCGCGGAATGAGGCCTTTCCTTCACCCGCCTTCCCGGGTCCCCACGGCGAGCCGGCCCCGGGATACTCGAGAATCAGGCAGCCGCCCCCGGGCGGGTTGGCGGCAAACCGCGCGAGCGGCTGGTAGTCCTCTTCTTTGAGCTCGGACGCGTTCCGGGCGGCCACAAGCTTCAGGCCGCCGCCGAAAGGCGTGGTGACCGCCGCCTCGGCGATGGCGCGGCCCGCCCCCTTTTCGCAATAGATGACCTCGAAGTTGAAATCGTTCCGGCGCTTCCCAAGAAGCGCGCCGACCACGAACGCCTCGGCCCGCGCGAGGAGGACGTCCTCCTTCCCGAAGAAGACCATGACCGGCTTCCAGGTGCCGGCCTTGAGATCCTTGTGGAATGCCGAGGGAGTCATCGCCCCGGCCACCGGTTTTTTCTTCCACTCCATGCCTGCCCGCTTCCCCTTCCCCCTGTGCCCTGCACCGGGATTCAAAACGCCGCGATCATCATCTCGTGGGCCTCCCACATGACCCGTTTTGCAAGACGGCCTATCGCCATCCTCCGGTTCGACTCGGTGCCCACGGGATCGTTGGCGCTCAGGTACTGCTCGGACGCCGAGAACGCGCCCGTGTACACCGGCGCCGGCTGCCCTTTTGACCGCGCCTCGATGACCACCTGCGCGCTGACCGTGTACTCGCCGATGGCCAGACCCGTGCCTCCGGACAGAAACGACACGGGGTAGCTCGAGAGCGTGTTCACGGTGCCGGTGATGACGATCTCGGCGTCGCCGGTCCCCAAAACGCCGGTTTTGGGGTCGAGCGCGAACTCGCGCCGCAGGGCCTCGGTGAACATGTACTCGACCCCCGCCTCGTGCGTGTTGTTGAGAAGGACGGGAACAGCCACCGACTTCGCCGAGCCCACCGGCCCCGCCTTCTTGTAACCGACGGCGTAGCCGCAACCCGCGCACGCGGCGAAAAGACACAATGATTCAACCACAGAGATCACAGAGATCACGGAGATCTTGGAAGGACCCGCCAGCTTGCTACACGACGATGTTGACAAGTTTGCCTGCCACGTAGATGACCTTCTTCGGGTCCGCCCCCGCCGTGAACTTCCGCGCCCGCTCGTCGGCGAGGGCGGCCTTTTTCACATCGTCTTCGGGTGTGCCGGCGGCGACCTGGATTTGTGAACGGAGCTTCCCGTTCACCTGAATCACGATCGTCAGGACGTCGTCCCGAACCGCCTCCTCGTCCCACGCCGGCCACGCCGATGCCGAGGCGGCTCCGGCAAACCCCATCCGCTCCCACATCTCGTCGCAGAGGTGCGGGACAAAAGGCGAGAGCAAAAGGAGCATCGTGCGGACGACGAACCTCCCAAGCCGCCGCGCCGCGGCGTCCCCTTCCGCGCCCTTCCAGCCGAAATCATTCGCGGCGTTGAGCAACTCCATCATCGCCGCCACGGCCGTGTTGAACTGCGTTTCCTTCTCGATATCCAGGGTGACCTTCCGGATGGTCTTGTGGGTTTTTCTGAGAAGCCCCTGGCCGGCCGGCGGCAGCTCTTCAAGACCGGGCGAGACCCCGTCCCCGTCAGCCGCGCCCCGTTCCCCGGCAAATCGCAGCGCGAAATGCCACACCCGGCCCAAAAACCGTGCGGAGCCTTCGACGCCGGTCTCGCTCCATTCCATGTCCTTTTCGGGCGGCGAGGCGAAAAGCGAAAAGAGGCGCGCCGTGTCGGCCCCGTAGCCGGCCACAATCTCGTCGGGCGACACGACGTTGCCCTTGGACTTGCTCATCTTGAAGCCGTCCTTGTACACGATCCCCTGCGTCACCAGGCGCGTGACCGGTTCGGGGACCCCGACGATCCCGATGTCGCGCATCACCTTGGTGAAAAACCGGAAGTACAGGAGGTGCAGGACCGCGTGTTCCGGCCCGCCGACGTAGACGTCCACGGGGAGCCAGGCGTCGGCCGCCGCGCGGTCGAAGATCCGGGTTTCATCGTCGGGGCTCAGGTACCGCGCGAAATACCACGACGAGTCCACAAAGGTGTCCATCGTCTCGGTTTCACGGTGCGCCGGTCCGCCGCAGGCCGGGCAGGCTGTGTTTGCGAACTCGGGCACCCGGGCGAGCGGGGCCTCGCCCGTTCCCGTGAGCCTCACCCCCTCGGGGAGGCGCACCGGGAGGTCGCGTTCCGGCACCGGCACGATCCCGCATTTTTCACAGTGGATCATGGGGATTGGGGTGCCCCAGTATCGCTGGCGCGACACACCCCAGTCGCGGAGGTGCCAGTTGACCGTGGGACGGCCTCCTCCGCGTTTTTCGAGGTAGGCCGCCATCGCCTCGCGCCCCTTCCCGCTCGTCAGTCCGTTGAACTCGGCCGAATCCGCCATGACGCCGTCCTCGACGAACGCGGCCGCAAGGGTCCCGGCGTCGAGCCTGTCCCCCGCCGGCGGCTGGATGACGACTTTTATGGGAATGCCATACTTTTTCGCAAACTCGAAATCGCGCTGGTCGTGCGCGGGGACACTCATCACCGCGCCGGTCCCGTAGTCGGCCAGAACGAAGTTGGCGAGCCAGATGGGGATGCGCTTCCGTGTGAACGGGTTGATTGCGTACGCGCCGGTGAACACCCCCTCTTTCTCGGTGTCGACCGCCGTGCGCGCTATCTTGTCCGTACGACGCATCCGCTCGACGAACGCCTCGACCTCGCCGCGGCGGTCCTCCCGGATGAGCGAAGGGACCAGAGGGTGCTCGGGGGCAAGCACCACATACGTCGCCCCGAACACCGTGTCGGCACGAGTCGTGAAGACGCGGATACGCGACGGCTCTTCCGTGGATTTGAGGCCCGCGCCCGCAGGGCGGCTGCACTCGGCACATTCCTCGGGCCCCGCCACCAAAAAATCCATCTCGCACCCCAGCGACTTCCCGATCCAGTTCCGCTGCATCTGGACCACGCGTTCGGGCCAGCCGGTGAGCCGGTCGAGGTCTGCGAGCAGTTCCTCGGCGTAGGCGGTGATCTTGAGCGCCCACTCGTGCACGGACTTGGTGGTGACGGTACTCTCGCAGCGCCAGCACGCCCCGTCAATGACCTGTTCGTTGGCGAGCACTGTGGCGCACGAGGGGCACCAGTTGACGTTGGAGAGCCGCCGGTAGACAAGGCCGCGCTCGTGCATCTTGAGGAAGAGCCACTGGTTCCAGCGATAGTACTTGGGGGTGTGCGTCGCGACCTCGCGGTCCCAGTCGTACGAGAGGCCGAGCGCCTTCATCTGGCGCTTGACGTTTGAGATGTTCTGCGGCGTCCTGATCTGCGGCGGGATGCCCTCTTTGATGGCCGCGTTTTCGGCCGGGAGGCCGAACGAGTCCCACCCCATCGGGTGCATCACGACCTTGCCGCGCATACGCCAGTACCGCGCCAGAAGGTCGCCGATGACGTAGCAGCGCACGTGCCCCATGTGGAGGTTGCCCGAGGGGTACGGGTACATCTCGAGCACGTACATCTTCTGGCCCGCCGGGACGTCCGGCGCCCGGTGCGCGCGCGCCTCCTCCCACCGCCCCTGCCACTTCGGCTCGATCTCCTGCGGCCTGTACTGCGCCTTCTCCCTGTCATGCGTGTTCACTTCACCCATCCGACCCGCGCCTCCATCCTCCCGGAGCGTCCCCTGTAACACGGAACACCACGCCGATTCAACCCGCAGGCGGGCGTATCTCTTTAGTTCCCTCTGTACGACAGGGTTCGGAGATTCAGAGATTATGAGAAATATGAAAATGGCTGATCGAATGGAGATTGTCAGTCCCACAGTTAGTATTAACAATCCTACTATCCCTAAAACGAAAAGCAGAGGATGTTTTTTGAAAATATTATACAGGGTCAAACGTTTCATATATCTTCATTTTTATTTGACGTTTATTAATTTGTTCGTTTGATAGAAAAAGAGCTAATTTTTATCTTAACAGATGAACATTACCAATTCTGACCCTTTCTAATCCATTAGCTTTAGCTAACTTCAAGCATCTCTCAGCAACTTC
>JACRCP010000171.1 GCA_016218965.1 Deltaproteobacteria bacterium
CTTCACCCACGTTGTCCCCACGTGCCCGTCGGGGCGGATGGGGGCGAATTGGACGTCGGAAAGGTAGTTCGAACCTGCTTTGCCACCAACAACATAGATGAAACCAGTTGAAACAAATGTCGCATGGGCATATCTGGGGGATGAAAAGGCAACACTGGTTGACCACAGACCAACTGTACCATCTGCATTGATCTGTGCGAAACTCACGTTGTTGGTTTCACCACCAACATCTCCTCCAAGAACGTAGAGACGCCCATCGTACGCGACGGATGTGTGCCCGAAACGAGCCGTTGGGAAACTGCCTGCGGAAGCAAAAGAACCCAACGATCCATCTGCATTGATTTTCGCATATTGAACATCAGAAAGACGGCTGCCATTGTAGCCGCCCAGAACATACAGGTAGCCGTTGACCACAACCGCGGACAGAGCCTCGCGCGCATTGGAGAACGAAGTGGCAGCTAGCCACTGACCAGTGGCACCACCCGCGTCTATCTTTGCGTATTCGATACTGTTTAGGTACCCCGAACTGCCTGTTCCTCCAATTACGTACAGGTAACCATTGTAGGCAACAGTCGCGTGCCAGTACCTTCTTGTGGGGAACGAATTGGTTGAAAACCACTGTGTGATCGTTCCATCCGAGTTCAGCGGGGCATAGACAACTTCATCCAAGTAGTTGGTTCCATCAGCCCCTCCTGTAAAGTACATTTTTCCAACATGGACAATTCCAGAAACCCCTGACCTTTTCCCCGGGATTCCAGTGGTCTGCATCCACTGTTTAAGCGTACCATCAGCATTGATCATGGCACAGTACACATCCTGATATAGGCCCGCCCCATTGCCGCCGCCGACCAGACACGCATACCCGTTGCTTGTGACGACTGCATGTGCGCCGCGCGAAACAGGCAATGCCGTCGTCGTCTGCCAGCCGTCAACGGTCGGGTTCACGTTGGCCAAGCCGAAGTTGGGGAGGCCCAATGTTCGGCGGATGTTGCCGGCGCTGACGCTTGTGTCTTCGACGATGCCGTAGCCGCGGTTGGCGGTGAGGAAGTCGGTGTCGGAAGTCGCAGAGGACGTGAGGGCGGAGCGGAAGGAGCGTAACTCCCCCTCTCCCCCTCGCCTGCCCTCCGAAGCCCTGCGAAGGATGGGTGCCCCAAGAGGGGGGACCGCCTCGGCGCCGTCGCGGGCACCGCTTGCTGACGCGCGCGGCTCGGGCGAGGACACGGGCGCGCTCCGCTGCGCTCCGGGCGCCCCTACGTCGGCGGGCGGGCCGCAGTGGCAGCTCGCGAGGTACGTCGCGACGGCAGGACACGCGAGGACGAGGCCGAACAGCATCGCGTTGCGGCGGTTCATGGGACCACTCCGATTCTTCTATCGGAGGTGATCACAATTTGTGACCACCTCCGCACATATCCCCCATTTTCACCGCGGTTCCGGCGCCAGCGTCGCCTTCACCTCTTTTGTCTCCCCCGGGCGCATTTCGATCTCCTGCACGTGGCTCTTGAAGCCGGGTTTCACGACGCGAAGAGTGACCTTTCGCGATCCTTTGTCGCGCGGCATCGGGATCACAACCGGGTCCTTCATCGACGCCGCGGCGAGGCCCTTGTACGTGTCGTCGAGGTAAATCTCGGCACCGGGAGGGGCCTGCACCTTGAGCAGCGCGGGCCTGACCTTGGTGAGTTCGACGCGCACGTCCTTGACCGGGCCGTCCTCCGGCACTTCGATGGGCGTCTCCTGCGACTCGAAAAAGTTGTTGCGGAACTCCACGCGATGGCTTCCGGGCTCGAGCGAAGCGGTAAAGCTGCGACTGTCCGAGGCAAAGAGCTTGCCGTCGATGAAGATGTCGGCGTAGGGTTTTACGAAGATCTTGACCTTGCGCGGCTCCGGCGCCTTCTTGAGAGGAGGCGTCTGGAGTCTCGGCGCCTGGCGCGGCGCGGCCGCCGCCTTTGCCTCCGGTTCGGGCGGTTCCTCGACCGATGCTGGATGCTCGATACTGGATGCCGGATGTTGGATGCTGGGCGCCGGATGCTCGACGTTGGACGTTGGATGCGGGACGATGGATGCGGGACCTCCGGTTTTCGAGACGGCCGCCGGTTCACCCTTGGGCGGCCACGCGAACCACGTGCCCGCGGCGGCGGCCGCAAGCAGCACGACAGCGGCGGCCATGAGACACGCCCGGCGGACCTTTCGCGCGCGGTCGACCGACCCGATGATTCGGAGAGCCTGGGCGTCGCCCGGCGCCGCCGCCAGCACTCGGTTGCAGTAGTTCATGGCCGCCGCAACGTTCCCCTTCTTCAACTCCTCTGCCGCCCGGCGGCGGAGCACCGGGAGGAGGCGCCCAGCCAGCGCGCCGAGGTACCGATCGGGATTTTCGAGCAGGTCGGCAAGCTCCTTCTCGGGGTCCAATATCTCCACGTCGGCGAGCCAGGACGCGATGTCGCGGCGCACCTCGCCCATGTCCGGGTAGCGCGCCTCCGGGTCGGGGGCGATCATTTTTTCGATGATCCGGGCAAGGCGGTTGTCCACGGCGGGGTTCACCGCCCTCGGGTCTTCGTGCCGGCCTTCGATGATGTTCCTGAAAAGCGCCGTCGGCGTTTCACCGGCAAACGGGGTCCGTCCCGTGGCCATCCAGTAGAGTATGGTCCCCAGCGAGAAGACGTCCGAGCGGGCGTCCGACGGTTTCCCCTCTATCTGCTCGGGGGACATGTGCGCCGGCGACCCGATGATGGCCCCCGTGACGGTCAGGTTTTCGGCCTCCAGCACGTGGGCGATCCCGAAGTCGGCGATTTTGAGTTCGTTCCGCTCCGAGACGAGGACGTTGTCGGGTTTGATGTCTCGGTGCACCACGCCGCTTGCGTGGGCGTGCTCCAAGGCCGAGGCCAGCCTGTGGCAGACGAGAGCGGCGGCCTCGGGGGACCGAAAAGACGTGTCGGCCACGAACTGGCGGAGGTTTCGCCCGCGCACGAACTCGGTCACGATGAAGTTTTTGGGAGCGTCGTCACCCGAGTAGTCGTAGATCTCTATGATGCCGGGGTGGTGGAGCCGTGCGACGGCGCGCGCCTCGCGAAGGAAGCGGCGCCGGGCGGCGTCCTTCCCGGCGAGGTGGGGGTGCAGGACCTTTACCGCGACCTCGCGATGGAGAACGGTGTCGCGGCCGCGATACACGACGGCCATGCCGCCGCTTCCGACCGCCTCCAAAAGCTCGTATTTGTCGACACGCTCCGTGTCCATGCCAGTGACCGAGCTTTGAGCTGTCAGCCTTCAGCCTTCAGCCAAAGCAAGAACAAAGTCTGTCGCAGACCCGGGCCTTTTCCTCGTCCGGCTGACAGTTGATTGCTGACGGCTGAACGCCCGTGCCAGTATGACATCCGCGTCATAGTACGTCGGTCATTTGTGCCATGTCAACACCCCAATCCGTCCTACCCCAATCCGTCCTACCCAATCCGTCCTATCGGTCCTATCCGTCCCATATGTCGTTGGAATTGGCGTTCGCGTGTGCTAGGTTCCCTGCCGCGAATCGGATACCGGGGAATTTGAACGTGCGGTACGTCCACGCAAAGCTGAAAGAGGAAGTCGAGGCCATCGGCGGACACTACGTCGTCGAGAAGGAACTGCGGCTCCCGCATTCCGGCCGCGAGGTATTGGTCGTCATCGGGCACGCAGTGATCGATCGATCATGTTGCGGTTTCGGCGGCATGGGGTTCGCGAACGTGGCGGGCTATGTGTCCGGTTGGAAGGTCGAAAGTGCAGACGACGGCTCGCCGGTATCCGAGGTCGAATCCGTCGCCGACGAGACGGTCCGCAGCGAGATCCGGGCACTCGTCGAACGCGAGGCGCCGCACAGGCAAGTGAGATTCCTTTGACCGACGGAGGTGAGTCTATGGTCGGAATAGTGAGTTGCGGCGCGTATCTTCCGCGGCTGAGGCTCGATCGGATGCAGATCCTGGCGGCGACGGGCTGGTTTGCGCCGGCAACCATGGCAGTCGCGCAGGGCGAGCGGTCGGTATGCAACAAGGACGAGGACGCACTTACCATGGCGGTCGAGGCGTCACGGGACTGCCTCGGCGGGATCGACCGGAAGTGCGTGGACGCCCTCTACCTTGCCTCGACGACCGTGCCGTACGCCGACCGCCAAAACGCAGGGATCGCGGCCACCGCGCTCAACCTGCGCGACGACATCGTGGCGGCGGACTTCGGGGGCTCGCTCAAGGCGGGGACGACCGCGATGGTCGCCGCTTTCGAGGCGCTCGCGGGGGGCGGCCGCAAACGCATCCTCGTCACGGCATCGGACAAGCGCGAGACCAAGGGCGCCTACTTCTACGAGATGTGGTTCGGCGACGGCGCCGCGTCGTTCCTCTTGGGCTCGGACGACGTGATCGCCGAGTTCAACGGGTCGTACTCGGTGAGCCACGACTTTGCCGACCACTACCGCGGCTCCATGCACAAGTACGATTACATGTGGGAGGAGCGATGGGTCCGCGACGAGGGGTACAGCAAGATCATCCCCGAAGCCGTGGGCGGCCTCCTCAAAAAGACCGGCGTCTCGATGGCCGATGTACGGTGGCTGGTCTTCCCGTGCTTCTTCAAGGCCGAGCACGCGGCCATAGCCAGAAAACTCGGCGCCGCGCCGGACAAGGTCCTGGACAACATGCACGAGGTCTGCGGCGAAACCGGGGCTGCCCACGCGCTCGTGATGCTGGCGCACGCGATCGAGCAGTCGGAGCCCGGGGACCGGATCGTGGTGGCGAGTTTCGGGCAGGGGAGCGACGCGATGCTCTTCACCGTGACCGAAAACGTCAAGAAGGCCGCGCGCGGAAGATGCGTACGCGGCTCGCTTGAGGACCGCGAGCAGATCCTCAACTACGAAAAATACTGCAAGTTCCGCGGCATCATAGATTTCGAGATGGGCATTCGGGCCGAGTCGGGCGGCAGGACCGCCATGACCGCGCTCTGGCGGAAGCGCCACATGATTTTGGGCCTCGTGGGCTCCAAGTGCCTCTCCTGCGGGACCCCGCAGTGGCCCAAGCCGGACATCTGCGTGAATCCCGCGTGCCGAGTGCACAAGAAGTTCGAAGACTACCCGTTTGCCGAACGGCGCGGGACCGTGGTCACGTGGACTGCGGACATGCTGGCGGTATCTTGGGAGCCGCCGGTGCTCTACGGGATCGTCCAGTTCGACGGCGGCGGCCGGATGCTGATTGAGTTCACCGACTGCAGCCAGGACGACGTGAAGGTCGGGATGCCGGTGCGCCTGGTGTTTCGGCAGAAGTACCACGACAAGGACCGCGCGGGATACCAGGGGTACTTTTGGAAGGCAAAGCCTGCGGGCAAGGCATGAGGCATAAGGCATGAGGCGGGAGTTTGATGACCGGACGCGGGGACGGGTGGCACGGACGAACAACGTTTGTCCGTGTGAGACGGGGCCGAAGACACACGGACAAGCAGGGCTTGTCCGTGGCACCCGACCTGAAGCCCGGTTGTCATTGGCTTTTGGCTCAAGGAGGTTTCGTGATGGCGACGGGAATTCGTGACAAGGTCGTTGTTCTGGGAATGGGCTGCACGCGCTTCGGCGAACGGTGGGACGTGGGCGCCGAGGAGCTCATGGTCGAGGCATACGAGGAGTGTCTGGCTGACGCCGGCGTCGAGCCCGGGCAGATAGAGGCCGCGTGGTTCGGGTCGTGCCTCGAAGAGGTCAACGTGGGGAAGAGCGCGCTTTCGGCCTCGGTCGCCTTGAGGCTTCCGAACATTCCCGTGACCCGCACCGAAAACTTCTGCGCCACCGGGACCGAGGCGTTCCGCGGGGCCTGCTACGCCGTGGCGGCCGGGGCGTATGATATCTGTCTCGCGATTGGCGCCGAGAAGCTCAAGGACACCGGCTACGGGGGCCTGCCGGACCTCGGTGCAAACGCCGGGCCCTTAAACTGGCTCTGGTTCCCCAACATCACCGCCCCGGGCGTGTTCGCGATGCTTGCGCAGTCGTACTGCGCCAAGTACGGCGTGTCCGAGTCGGACCTCAAGACCGCCATGGCGCACGTGTCGGCCAAGAGCCACGCGAACGGGGCCCTAAATCCCAAGGCACACCTCCAGAAGGCTGTTTCCGTCGACAAGATCCTGGCGGCGCCGATCATTGCGCATCCGCTCGGCCTCTTCGACTGCTGCGGCGTCTCCGACGGTTCGGCCTGCGCCATAGTGACCACGCCCGAGATCGCAAAGAAGATGGGGAAAAAGGACCTCGTTTCGGTCAAGGCTCTGCAACTTGCGCTCTCAAACGGCGAGGAGTTCCAGTTCAACCAGTGGGACGGGTCCCACTTTGTCACGACGTCCAAGTGCAGCACGAAGGCCTACGCCGAGGCGGGCATCAAGGACCCGCGCAAAGAACTCAGCATGATGGAGCTTCACGACTGCTTCTCGATTACCGAGCTGGTGACCTACGAGGACCTGCACATCTCGGAGCGCGGGCACGCCTGGCGCGACGCCACCGACGGTTTCTACAACCTCGACGGCAAGATCCCCACACAGGTCGATGGCGGGCTCAAGTGCTTTGGCCACCCGATAGGCGCGTCGGGCCTCCGGATGATCTACGAAATGTACCTTCAGCTTCTGGGCCGGGCCGGAAAACGCCAGCTCAAGGACCCCAAACTCGGCCTCACGCACAACCTGGGCGGGTTCCCGTTCATGAACATCTGCGCGATATCCATAGTAGGAAGGCATGAGGCATGACCCGACTTCGCCAAGGCTTCCCCCTCCGCCAAGGCTTCGGAGGACAAGCCGTCGGGCAGGGGCAAGCGGTCGCGGCGATCCTTGCGGTCTTTGCAGTCCTTTTGGTCGTTTGCCTCCCCCAAGCCGCGGCTCAAGAAAACGCCGCCGATCCCCCAGCCAAGGAAGAGGTTCCTGTGGGCGGCGGGGACGCAAAGAAGGACGACGGCAAGGGGCAGGGCAAAAAGCTCACGGTCTTCGAGTTAGTGGGGAAGATCCTCAAGGTCAAAGTCACCGTCAAGCTCCCCAAGAAGCACGCCGCGGCGGCCGAGGACATCGCGTCAAAGGTCGAGAGCGCCATCAAGGACTGCGCAGTCCAGGAGATCCGCGGCAACGAGAAATACCTCGTCAACGATGACAAGCTCTACAGGGCCAAAGGGACATTGTCCGTCAAACTCGATGCCGGCGTATTCAAGAAGGTTGCCGCCTCGGTCTCGGGCAAATCACCCATCATGAAGACCTGCATGGGGTCTCTCAAGGGCCTCGAGACCGGCCACGGCGAGCTTGGCGGGGGCCTCACCGTGATCGTCGAGACCGGTCTCAAATAGCGGGAACCGGCTGCGGCGTGTTCTGCCGCAGGATGGGCATCGTGGTCCTGCATGCGATAGACGGCTTCCAACCCCTCTTTGAGATCCTTCATGATGTTCCGGCACCTGGCGTTCAACTGGCACCTCACTCACTTCCGCGCCTCATCAATCACCATGGTAGATGCTTCGCTGTGCCGAGTCAAACTTGTCGCAAAGAAACCAGTTGCGTATTGTCCGGCGCCGCGTTGTTCGTCGCGACGACCTTCCACATCCCCTCGTCCCAGACCTTGAGGTCCACACCGTTCGTCGCCACGCCGGAGGGATAGCCAATGCCTCCGGCATAGAATGTGGCGATGACGGTTTTCCACGACGGCGCTACTGGGACCCCAGCGGCACGGAAAACAACCTCTATCATCTGCCCTGGCCGCGAAGTGGCACCCCCATCCCATTCCCACGTGTCCTGTTCGTATCCTCCGTCATCGCGATCCGGCCGCCTTTGTTCCACGGGTTTTTAGAAACGGGCTTTGGGGGTTTGAAGCGCCCGGGTGTATGTGGTAATCTTGCCGGAGAAGAGCCGGAAGCACCTTCAGGAGAGATCCGAGATGACCATCAAGAGAACAACGCTGGCGGGCGTGTCGATCGCACTTGGGCTTTGTCTTTTTTGCGCGGCGGCCTCTGCGCAGAGCATCAACCCGTACGTCCTCGTCGTGTTCGACACGTCGGGTTCCATGACCAAGGACCCCGCCGGGGTCAAACAGAACTGCGACGGGAGCAACGGGGCGCCGTGCAACGGGGCGGGGAAATCGAGCCGCATGTACGTCGCCAAGGACGCCGTCGCGGCCGTCGTGACCGCGTTCCAGCAAAAAATCGGGTTCGGCCTGATGCGCTACTACCAGGCCGAGGGACAGGGCATCAACCCCAGCTCGTCGGCGTACGGCGGCCTCGCCATCAACTACGACGGCAAGGACAACTGCACTCACGGCGGCCAGCTCATCGTCCCCATCGCCGACGCGAACGCCGCCGACATCCAGAAGTGGATGGACAACACCGAAGTCTGGGACACGAACAAGGAGCTTAGGGCCGACGGCGCGACGCCCCTTGCGGGCGCGCTCACGACCGCGCGCGAGGAGTACGTCAAGATATTCCCGAACGACGCCAAACTCGACTGCCGCGGCCACTTCGTCCTGCTCATCACCGACGGCGAGGAGACCTGCGGCGGCGACGCCGTCGGGGCGGTACAGCAGGTGCGCGCCATCGAGTACTCGGGGCGCTACTTCGAGGTCAAGACGTTCGTCGTGGGCTTCGGCGCCGGGCTTTCGGGATCGACAACGCTCGACGCGATGGCGCAAGCCGGCGGCACGTCGATAAACGACCAGGGGAACCCCGACCCCAACGGCCATGCGTTCTACGCGACGGACAAGGCGACGCTTTCGAACTCCTTAAACGCCATCCTGAACGCCGTCATCCCCAAGGAGATCTGCGACGGTGTGGACAACGACTGCAACGGGAAGATCGACGACGGGCTCTCGCGCCCTTGCACCGGCGCCTGCGGCGCCGCGGGGACCGAGGAGTGCGACAAGGGACAGTGGGTCAACTGCACCGCGCACTACAGCGACGACGAGAACAAGCCGTGCGACACCGGCAAGAAGGGCATCTGCTCGGCGGGCATCTGGCGGTGCGAAAGCGGCGAGCTCACGTGCGTCCAGCTCTACCAGCCCTCGGGCGAGATCTGCGACAACATTGACAACGACTGCGACGGCACCACCGACAAGGACGAAAACGGCGACGGGCTTGCCCGCCCGTGCGCCAACGAGTGCGGCTCGGGGCGGGAGTACTGCGTCGAGGGCAAATGGGAGCCGTCGACGTGCGACGCCCCGACGCCCAATAACGCCTGCGGCGGGTGCGGGCCCACGCCCCCCGAGGTCTGTGACGCCATAGACAACAACTGCAACGGGGCGGTGGACGAGGGCGAGCTTTGCCCGCCCGGCGAGGTGTGCCTGAATGGCGAGTGCGTCTTCAGGTGCAAGCAGGGCGAGTGCCCGACGGGACGCGCCTGCCGCGACGACTGGTGCGTCACCGACGGGCCGTGCATCGACACGAAGTGCGATGACCCGACCATCTGCGTAAACGGCGACTGCATAGACCCGTGCGACGGAATGGCATGCCCCAACGGTTGGCTCTGCCGCCACGGCGCGTGCCTCGACGGGACCTGCTACGTGATGGGCTGTGACGCGGGCGAGGTCTGCAAGGACGAAAAATGCGTGGCCGACCCGTGCAAGGGGAAAAACTGCGACACCGGCGAGTTCTGCCGCGACGGTACGTGCGTGAAGTCGTGCGCGGGCGTGGCGTGCAAGGCCGCCGAGAAGTGCGCGGACGGGACGTGCGTGGACGACCCGTGCGCCGGGAAGTCCTGCGGCGTGGGCAAGACCTGTGAAAACGGGAACTGCGTCGACGACAAGTGCATTGACTTCGGCTGCCCGTGGGGCCGCATGTGCGTGGACGGGCAGTGCGTCGAGGACCCGTGTTTCGGGGTCGCGTGCCCCGAAGGCGAGATCTGCCTTGGCGGCCAGTGCATCTTCGAGTCGGAGATCCCCGACGCCGGAACGCCCGACGCGGGGAAACCCGACGGCGGCAGGCCCGACGGCGGGAAACCGGACGGCGGCGGCACGGGCACGCCCGACACCGGAGAGGCGCCGGACAAAGACGCCGGCGGCGGGGACGGCGACGGCGGCGAAAGGCCCTTTGCCGCGCCGGCCGAGAGCGGAAGCTGTTCGTGCGCGACGGTGGGCCTCTACTAGCCCATGGCGCCGCCGACGAGCCTTCCCGGATCGGGCCGCATACAAAGGACCATCCCCGTGATCCTTGCGGGGGCGATAAGCGTCTATCTCATCTTGCTGGTTTCCCCTCAAAAGGTTGTGGACTCAATCGCAAGGGCGCGGCTTGACTGGTTCCTTCCGGCGAGCATCGCGTTCGTCGTCGCGTCCTTCTACCTCGACAGCGCCGGGCTGTGGGTTCTATTCTCCCGCACGGTGATGCGGACGCCGCTTCGCGAGGTCCTTATCGTGAGAGCGGTCACGCAGTTCATGGGGGCCGTGAACCTGTGGCTCGGCCAGATGGGAATGGCGTACTACTATTCGCGGCGCAGCAACCTCCCCATGACGTATCTTGTCGGGACGTTCCTGCTCCTTTTCGTTGTCGATCTCACCGACATGTTCCTGTTTGCCGGGGCGGTGATAGGGCCAACGGGGACGAAGTTCGACACCGCGTTCATGATCTCGGTCGCGGCCGGTCTCATGCTGCTCCCGCTTTTGCTGCTCGGGCGCCGGGCAAGCGAAAAGAGGCTGGGAGACCTCAAGGAGGCTTCGCTCTGGTACACCAAGACGGGCCTCCGCCAGCTCTTTGCGCCGACGTTTCTCATCCCCACGGCCGACTTGCTGCTGCTCGTCTTCGCGAGGGTGTTCCGATATCCGCTCAGGGCCTTCTACGTTGTAATAGCAATGTGGAGTTTCCACGTCGATGTCCCGCTGGGCGCGGGGCTGGTGGTCGCGTGTTTCACGCTCCTTTTGGGGTCCATTCCGCTCACGCCGCAGGGCGTGGGGATACTCCAGGCGGCCGGTCTGTTTTTCTTTGAGTCTTTCGGCGCGCCTCACGACGTGCTCGCGGCGTTGTTTGCGGTGAGCGCCGCGACGATGGCGGGGCATTTCCTCTTTGGGCTCTACTACCTGAAGGGCGGCCTCGAGCTCATGCGCACCCCCCCGCCCGCCGAACCGGCCGGGTAGAAACAATGAAGTACGACGGTTCTCTTTCGTACAAGGGCACGGTGACTCCGCTCCAGAAGGTGATGCTCTGGCGGCGGTCGTTCCGGAAGTACCGGGACGGCGTCGTGACCGCCGAGCAGGCGGCCGAGATCGACGCGGCGGCGCGCGCGTTTTCGGGCAGGATGGGGTTTGACTCCCCCGCGATCCGCACCACCGTCGCCCCGGCGGAGTTCAAGGCCGTGGTGGGCGCGGCGCTAAAAGGGGTGGTGGGCAAGATCAATCCGTGGCTCCCTTTCACCAAGGCCGGCGCGATGATCCTTGCCATCGGGAACCCGCTGAAGGCGCCGGTTTTCGGGGACCGGCGCGTGGGGGTTGCCCAGATTGCGATGGTGATGGAGGCCGCCGTGCTTCACGCCGCTTCGATGGGGTTGGGCACCTGCTGGATGGCGGGGATCAACAGCCGGGAGATCGAAAAGACCCTCGGCCTTCCCGACGAACGCGAAATTATCGCCATCTCGACGCTGGGCCATCCCCCGGCGGGGATCTCGCTTTTGTCGTGGGACGGGATGACGCACCACCTCGTGTCAAAGAAACGAAAACCGCTTTCCGAGCTCGTGTTTGTCGATCGATTGGGAGTTCGGATTCCGGATTCGGGGTTTTCGCAGATCGGATCAATCGAGGGAGACGCGCTTGGGGCGATCTTCAACGCCGCGCGGGTGGCGCCGTCGGCCGACAACGTCCAGATGTGGCGGTTCGTGATTGCACACGCGCCCGAGACGAAAATGGCCCTCCTCGCGGCGCTCCCCGGTGGCTGCCGCGCCAGCTTCCAGCAGGCCCCTCTTCTCATCGCCGCGCTCGCCGAGCCGTGGTTCGTCAAAGGCTCCCGGCGCGAGCAGCCGTTCTTTATGATCGACGTTCCGATAGCCATCTCGCACATCGTGCTCCAGGCGGCGGAACTGGGAATCGCCTGCGCAGTGGAGTTCGGCGTGGACGAGGCCGCCGTGAAGGCCGCCGTGGGGGCGGGCGAAGGGTTCAGGGCCGTTGCACTCGTGGCGCTGGGAAACCAACGGAGGAACACATGAGGCATTCCAGTCTTGACATCCCGACATTGCTTGCCGTTCTGGCTGCGTTGAATGCATGCTCCGGCGGCGACTCGGGTTCCGACGCGGGCGCGACAACCGATGCGGCGGCGGACGCCGGCACCGGGGGGGGCGACGGCGGGACGGACGGCGGGACACCCCCGGTCTTTTCGTACGACTCGTGTGCGGACCCCGGGCGCGTGCTCCAGTTCCCGACGCCGGCGTGGGAAACCGAGGGTGAAAGCGCCAGCGGCGTCGTCTATGCGATTCCCGATGGCGACGCCGTCGGGAGGCTGGTCAAGCAGACCCGGCCGTCGTGGCACGAAACCTTCACAGGGATCGACGGCGCGCCGCTCAACGCCGCATGGTTCGTCGCCCTTGACGGAAAAGCCGACGCAGTCGATGTTTCCCGGGCCGTGCTGTTTCGAAAAAACGGCGGCGTCATCACCGACCTGGCCGCCGCGCTCACGGCCGCGCTCTCCGAATCGGGGTCGATCCTGATGCTCAAGTCGCTCCGCCCCCTGCCCACTCCCGAAAAAGGCGAAAGGTACATTCTGGCGCTTGAAAACGGGATCACCACGGGCGCAAAACCCATCCCGGCCTGCGGGGCCGACGGGGAGTTCATGCCCGGGTACATGGACGCCGCGGCGGCGCTCATCTCGGTGGGAAAGGCTTCAAGCGATCTCGCCCTTGCGCTCCCGTTTGCCCCCTCGCGGATGTCCGTCGAGATCCCGGCCCTGTACTCCGGGATCTCGGAGAACCCCGTGCTTGCGGTCGAGTCGGTCGATTCGGTGGGCCTCGACTCGTTTGCCGAGTTCAACCCCGACGAAGAGACCAAGGCGGCGCTCGCGCCGCAGGCGTACAAGGGCATCCTGAGCACGCCGTACTACCAGGCTGACCCTGACGGCCTCGGCGCGTTCGCCGTGGACCATGCAACCGGCCTTCCGCAGGAACAGGCCAAGACCAAACCCGGGTTCGTGCTGGCGCTCCCGGCCGCGGGGACGGCGCCGTATCCGGTGGTCCTCTGGCAGCACGGCGGAGGGCACAACAAGGAGGCGCTGTTCCTGGTCGCAAAACCGTACGCTCAGGCGGGGTTCGCGCTCATCGGGATCGACCTCCCGTACCACGGGGACCGCTCGAAGGTCCCGGGGAAGAACGGCTCGGACCAGGACATGGCCGACTTCGAACAGCCAATAAAGACGCGCGACAACTTCAGGCAGGCCGCCGCCGACCACATGGCGGTCATCACCGGGCTTGCCGCCTTGAACCCCGCCCTTGCGCCCCTCACGGGTCTTGACCAAACCCTCGACCCGGAAACCGTGTTTTTCATGGGGCACTCGATGGGATCGCTCTCGGGGACCATCACCTCGGGGGTGGCAAACTCGCTCCTCGGAACGAACCTGATCGCCGGCGGGGCGCCGTACCGCCAGCTCGTGGCCGAGGGCCTGTTCACCCTCTACATCCAGGACATTCTGTTCGATCGGCCGAAGGTCGAAACGGAGGTCCTGCTGGCCTTCGCCCAGACAATGCTTGACGGCGGCGACCCGCTCAACTACCCCGCGCGCTTCGAGGACGCGGCCGTGCGCCCGATGGACGCGCTGGTGTGGGAGTCGATAGGCGACCCGGCGGTCAACAACCCGGCGACCGACATGCAGGCCGTCGAGTTCGGAGCACAGCTTGCCAAGCCGCCTCACCACGCGGTGACGGGGGTGACGGAGGTCGACCTGCCGGTTTCGGGGAACTACACGGCGGCCGGCGGAAGTGCGACCCGCCTGCTCTTCCACCGGGTCTACGCCCCCGTCACCGGCCCGCAACTCCACATGGAGCCGCTGCTTGAAGAGCACGTGCACGACACCGCCGCCGCGTGCTTTTTGGGACGACTGACGGCCGGGGCATGCCGGATCGGTCAGTGAAACCAAAGGGAGGATTTGCCGGGGTTCCTAAGGGCTCGCGCAAAAATAACTTCACATTTCTGACCGCCGATGCATCCCGTCCGACTTCGTTGCGCGTCGCTTACGTACCTCTGGTACGCGGCGCTCCTTGCGCCTCGCCGGCCGGGCGCCTCGACGCCCATAAATGCGA
>JACRCP010000170.1 GCA_016218965.1 Deltaproteobacteria bacterium
GCGGATATTGTTGAGCCGAACCGTTGCCGCCGCGGTGTAGAATTTGGGGCTGAAGATGCCTTTTGAGCGTCCGGTCGCGTTGGCAACGTGCGTGGCCGTCACGCTTGCGGGCGGGTTGTCTTCCGGCGCCGAGGGGCAGAAGGCGCGGCACGCCAGGGAGTCGGCGCAGGTGTCCTTGGGCCAGGCCTCCGGGGAGTTCCGGCCGGACATGGGGAGGAACAGCGCCTTCCGCCGGGTCCAGAAGCGCGCCGACGCCCTCCGCGCCGCCTTGTCCTCAAATCCGAAATCCGAAATCCCAAATCCCAAATCGCTTTCCGGTTTGGCCGACTATAAGCCCGCGCGGTGCCGGATACCACCGGACCAACCGGACGCCCGTAACCGGCGGCCGCTCCCGACGGGGGTGCTGCTACTCCGAGCGAAAATGCCCCTATTCGGGGAGTGGCCTCGAAGGTGTCAAACAACTGTGCTCCCCGTAGTATTGCACCTCGTGGTGACGCGGAAGGATTCACAAGGCGTGTGCCAACTGGTAGACTCTTCCCGAAAGTTGACGACAGGCAAGAAGAAACCGCAAAAAAACGAGGTGAGGGCGTGGAACCAAGGGAGACCGCCCCCCGCCGACGTCCGGGTGTTCCCGGCACGGTTTCGGCGCGGATGACGATCCCCGACCGGCGCCTCGTCGCGCACAGGCGCGATGGCCGCCCGCCTTCAGGCCGCCGCCGACAGCCGCTCGATCCGTTTCGTGTAGCCGACAAGGTCGCAAACCGGTCCGGTACGAGCATGAAGGGATGGCAGCCGATGGACTGGACCGACCCGGGGATTGTGCGGGCGATCAAACGACAGCTCGGCGAGGTGCATGCCGAGGAAAGAGGCGCGCTGTTCGAGGGTTTTGTCGCTCAGTTTCTCCGCGCTTCGATGGACTACCGCGGTCTCTGTGACAAGATGTACTTCTGGGCGCCCGCCCAGAGCCGCGACACCGAGGTGGATTTCCTGCTCGCCGCCGGAGACAGGCTTGTGGCGATCGAGGCGAAAAGCGGCGCCCGCTTTTCGGAGGACTGGTGCAGGGGGCTTCGGGCCGCGAGGGACATCAAAGGCCTTTCCCGCCGCATCGTTGTATGTCCCGCCGGCAATCCCATGGTGACCGAAGACGGCATCGAGGTCATGCCGCTGTCGAGGCTCGTCGGGGTTGTGCGCGAGGGGTCGCTCTGCGGATAGTTCGGGGCCGTGGGGGTCATCAGACACCGTCAGTCCGGAGGCGTGGTTTGACGAGCGGGGCGGGTCTTGGTACGATACTACTCGGAAGGAGGGATCGAAAAGATGCCGCTGAAACTCGAAAGCCTGCGGAAGTCGATTGAGGCGTTGGAACGTTCGACCAACGCCGCCGCGGCGAACATGGACACCCTCAGCGAGGACCTCCGGGAGACGGTCCGCGCGGGCGTTATCCAACCCTTCGAGGTGGCATATGAGCAGTGCTGGAAGTTCATTCAGCGCTGGCTCCGTGAGAACCGGATTTCGGAGGATGCCGATCATCCGAGGACCCGCAAAGAACTTTTCCGCATGGCGGCCCGTCATGGACTGATCGCCGATCCGACCCCCTGGTTCGAATACGGCGAAGTTCGCAATGAGACGACACACACCTATGACGAGGAGCAGGCCGCGGCTGCCTATGAAACGGCGAAAAAGTTCATTGTGGACGCCAGGGACCTTTTCGCACGTCTGGATTCAAAGAATGATTGACATCGACCCTGGGCACCTTGCGCAGATCGCGGCCATTCTGGGCGAGCACGTGCCCGACTGCGAGATAAGGGTGTTCGGCTCCCGCGTGGGCGGGGCGGCCGCCAGGTTCTCGGACATCGACCTCGTGCTGATCGGTACGCGCAAGCTCGACAGGAAGCGCATCGAGGCGCTCAAAGACGCGTTCGCCGAGTCCGACCTGCCCATCATGGTCGATGTTCTGGACTGGCACGCCATCACCCGGTCGTTCCGCAACGTCATCGACACGGAATACGAGGTGGTGCAAAAACCCGCAGGCCGTTGCGTGGATGCCGACGTTCCGGCTAGTCACCGTACCTGATGCGAGGGCTGAGCTGTTGAAACACGGTTGAGCTGCGCCGGAGCCTTCTTGGAACGCGACGACACCGGCTCGGGCGAGGCGGCCCGACGCCCCGGCCGCCCCAGGCTTCACCGACAACCCGGCCGCACGGCCGGCCAAGTGTTATCTGACAGTGTTTGACCCCGTCACTTCCTGAACCCAACATCGTGACCGCGGTGGTGACCGGCCGGCGTGCCTGTCGGAGGTACGTGAGAATGCCGATATGCCTCTCCGTGAAGCCGTGCTTTTTGATCTCGGTCAGGTCGAAAAAACGGCGCGGCAGCTCGACCGTGTGTTTCATAACTTCCCCTCTCCTCCTCTTGTCTCAAGAGGGGGAATGGGACGCGGAGGAGGCGTCCGCCTGGCCGGACCGTCGGTCGCGCGGCGTTCGGCCCAGAGGCGCAGGGCCGCCGCGGATTCGCGGACGGCGGGGTCGGCGAAAGCTGCCGGATCGAGGAGAGCCCGTGCTATTTCGCGCGCCTCGTCGCTTGACAGGCTTTTTAAGGCCGAGGCGAGGTTTTCAGGGCTGGGGTTGGCGGCCAGGTGAAAGAGCGTCGTCGCATCGGACCCGTTGAAGCTGTGTGACGCCATATTCTTGTCTCTCGTCCCTTCTCACTTCTCACTTTCCTTCACCGCGTCCGGAAAGCGCTTGGGCGATCTTTTCGAGCAGGGTCTCCTTTTCGAACGGCTTGCTCACCACGTTTGCGCCGGGCCCAAGCAGCCCCTGCTGGCTCAACATGTCGTCGGTGTAGCCGCTGGCGTAGAGGACGGGCAGGCCGGGATGCGACTTGGCGAGGCGGCGGCCAAGCTCAACTCCGCCGATGCCGGGCATGATCACGTCGGTGAGCACCAGGTCGAACGGCTCTCCGCCCTGGAGGAGGGTGAGTGCCCCCTCGGCGCCCGCGGCCTGCACGACCTGATACCCGGCGTTCTCCAGGATGCGCACCGTCGCCCTTCGCACGGCCTCGTCGTCTTCGACCATGAGAATCCTCTGACCCTTCCCGTTCATCGACGTTCCATCCCGGGGAAGCTGTGCCTCGCCCGAAGGCTTCACGCGGGGGAAATACAGCTTGAACACCGTCCCCTTTCCCGGCTCGCTGTACAGGTGCACGTCGCCGCCGTTCTGCTTGACGGCGCCGTAGACCATCGAAAGTCCCAGCCCGGTCCCTTTGCCTTTCTCCTTGGTGGTGAAGAACGGCTCAAAGGCCCTCTCCTGAACCTCCTTGGGCATCCCCGCGCCGGTGTCCGAGACCGTGATCACCACGTGCTCGCCGGGGGTCACCCCTGGTCTGGTCGCGGCGTACTCTTGGTCAAGGGTCACACGCGCCGTTTCGATGGCGAGCCTCCCCCCGCCGCTCATCGCGTCGCGGGCGTTCACCGCAAGGTTCATCAAAACCTGGTCGAGGTGGCCCGGGTCCATCCGGATGGTCCCGGCGTCGGGCGCGAGCCTGAGTTCGAGCACGATGTGCTCGCCAATCAGGCGGCCGAGCATCTTGTTGATGTTCCGGATCGCGTCGTTTACGACTAGCTCGCGCGGCTCGATTACCTGACGCCGCGAAAACGCCAGAAGCTGCCGTGTGAGCGCCACGGCCTTTTCGGCGGCCTTTTTCACCTCGAGCGCGTCCTCGCGCAACGGGCTGCCGGGCGGCAGCTGGTCGAGGACGAACCCGTTGTAGCTGATTATGACCGACAGGATGTTGTTGAAATCGTGCGCCACGCCTCCCGCGAGCTGCCCCACCGCCTCCATCTTCTGCGCCTGGCGGTAACGCTCCTCTCTTTCCAGAAAGGCCTTTTCCGCGCGTTTGCGGTCGGTGATTTCAAGCGACAGGATGAACACGCCCTGCGGGACCGGCTCAAACCGCAGCTCAAACCACTCCTTTGAGCCGTCGGGAAACCCGAACTCGTTTTCCATCTGCGCGGGCTTGCGCTCGTCCATGCAGCGCCTGAGCACGTCAAACATCGCGGTGTTTTCTATCCCGGGGTACGCCTCCATCATCGTCCTGCCCAGGATCTCCTCGCGAGACTTCCGCCCCTGCCTCGCGACCGCGTCGTTGACGTAGATGTACCGCCAGTCGAAGCCGATGAGCTGGCAGCCTTCGAGGAACTGGTCAAGGACGGCAAGCGGCAGGGCTTCAGGCGGGATTTGGGGCATCATGTGTGCCTCAACCGACCTTCAGAAACGGTTTCTCAAGCAATGTCAGGTTGTGTTTGCGGCAGAACCTCGCCGCGATCTCGCGGTGGACCGCGGTTTCGACGGGCGGCAACGCCTGGCAGGTGATGTTCCTCCCTTCGTCGCGCAGCTCGTCGACCTTGGCAAGGTAGGGCGCGGCGTCGAAGACCTCGCCCGTGACAAAGGCGCGGCGGCTGTCGAAATCGCACACCAGAAGGCGGAATGGGTCCTGTTTCATACCGAAACCTCCGGCCGGCGCGCGGGGAAGGCCGGCGCGGGGTTCAGACGCCCGGCCGCGGGCCGCGATCGGTCGGCTTGCGGAGGCACAGTGCCCGGCGGCGGGACCGACCACCAGGGGACGTCCGCCGGGGCGCGGCGCGGGCCAAAGGCGTCTTTCCGTTCGTCCCGGGGGCCGGTAAACCCCCGGCGGATGGCGATCTCGTGGTACAGCGTCAAGGCGCGCGCAACGATCTCGGTCTTTCCGTCGGCGTAGATCTTTTCGCCGATCTCTTTTAGGTGGTAGTTCACGTCGCCCAGGCTCACCTTGAACGCCTCGGCGATCGTGGCGCTTTGCGCGCCGCGCTGGAGCAGCTCGACGATCTTGATCTGAAACTCCGAGAGCCCCGCATCGGAGAGCAGGGACAGGCTGAATGTCTCGGGGTTGCAGTCGACGAGCACCTTGAACGCCGGGGCGCCGTCGGGGGTGGGATCGACCCGGGAGAGATACACCCGGCACCGGCGGTTCTTCTTCTTGAAATCCGCCGACGAGACGCCGGGGACCGGGTTCATCTCGAGCGAGCGGATCAACTCGACGACGAGCGTTCTCAATGCCTGCGGAACTCGAGCCCCGTTCCGCGGACCTCCAAAGGCCGACGCCAGACGCGTTCGGGCCTGGTCGCTGCACTCAAGAGGCACGCCGTCCCTGGAAACGACGAAGGCGAACTGGTCGGCCCCCGCAAGGACCTGCGCCGGGATTTCCCCGTTGAGGCGCTCGTATCCGTGCTCGATGGATTTCGTGAACGCGGCCGCGAGCAACGGGCCTATTGTCCGGACCGCGGCCACGTCGTCCTCGGTGAACGCGGACCCCGGGCCGGCGTGCCAGAGGATGAGTGCGAGGCCCCGCTCCCTGTGCCTGCTGAAAAAGAGGAAGACGGCGATCGAGTCGAAAAACCCGCACGCGTCGGCAAGCCGCCCGACTTTCCGGTCCCACCCCGCGGGTCCTTCCGGGCAGTCCTTGAGTTCGGCAAGCGTCAGACACGAGCCGGGCGGGGTCGAACGCGCGAGCTCCAGCAAGACCTCGCCCCAGGCGTCCTCGGCGGCGAATCGGACGCTCGCTTCGGGGGTGGCACGGGCGCGCGGGCGCCGGAGGCACGAGCCGGTCCTCACGTCGGCGAGCAGGTAGCCGTAGTCGTCAAGGTGAACGGCGCGCGGCAGCCAGCGATCGAGGACGTCGTAGCATTCCCCGGGGTGTCTGACGCCCAGCAGATCTGTCGCCATGGCCACGGTTTCACCCTCGCGGAGCACAGAAGCCCCTTCCCGGCCGCCGGCGGTTTCCCCCGGACAATCAAAAACACATCGCCTCGTACGCGACGGCGATCTCGGCCCCCGGCGCGGGCACCGCGTCCGTTCCGAAAACGACGTTGTTGCCGCCTTCGTCGTACGACCACCCGTTGCCGCCGTCTTCCGGAACGCCGACGCCGTTGACCTCGACTTCGATCGTCGCGGGGTCCGGCCAGCGGGACAGATGGAAAGATGACGACGGCGGAGAGACCTGAACAAAAGTGTCCAAAACGTCGCTTGACGAGGTTGCCGTCCCGCGGAGGGGGACCTCGAGGTCGCCGATGGATGTTTCGACACGGAGCACCGCTAGTTCGGTGCCGCTGTCGGTCTCGGGCCGGTAACGCAAGACAATCTCCGTTTCGGTTCCCGGTTCCATCGAGAGAGGCATCGGCACAATCGAGCCGATTGTCATCGAGTCGGACGTCGAAAGGAGATCGAACGAAGTGACGGTTTGTCGGAGACAACCTTTGTTATCAAGGGTCACTGGTACGTCTTTGGAACTGCAGCCTTGTGTGACGGTGCCAAAATCCAATGCCTGCGGCGTGATCTCCATCTTCTCGACGCACCCTCCATCGACGGCGGTCGTGTCCCCACCTCCATCGGTCACCGGAGGCACGCAAATATGGCTTCGACAGACGTATCCCCCGGCGCAGTCTTTGGTGCTGGTGCACGGCCGGTTGGTCCCCGCGTCGGGCGGGTCATCGCCAATGACCATCTGGGCGCCAAGCTCAAACGGGTTTGCCGTGACGTCGCAGGCGGCGGCGGCGGCCAGGAGTGCCCCGCCACAAACGATAGCCCCCAAAGCGCCGGTACCTCTCACGAAACCACCCCTTTCATATAGTAAGTAACATGAACTCAAAAAAAGGCTCACATGCCGGGGCAGGCGGGTACGGGGAGCGTATGACAGGCGGGCGTAGCTCGTCAAAAAACGTTTGCGCCCAGCCAGAAACCCGCCTCCACAAAGGGCCATCCGAAGGCGGGCGAATCTTCCAATGAATACCGCACCTTGACCCTTGGAACGGCCGCGCCGAGGTTTGCCGAAAGGCCAAGCTCAAAGATCCTTGAGAACGCCCATCCCAGCCGGGAGGTGACGCCGGCATAGCCCGTAACTACAAGATCTTTGACACCTTTATGCGAAACGGTTGTGTGTCCCCGCACGTCCACAAAGACGGCTCCGGCGCCGCCCCCCACCGCCCCCGAAAACGGCCCGAAACGCAGGGCCTCCCACAGCGCCCACCCCCGCAACGTCCCCTCGGTGAAATCCACTTTGGCGTCGCCGTACGGGACGGTCCTGCGGGGAAGCGAAAGCGACCCTTCGCCTTCGACGGCGAGGCGCGGGGTGATCGCCACTTCCACCGCGAGGAATCCTGCCGGCAGGAGCGTGACGGTCCCCGGCGCGAGCGCGGCGCCGGCGCCTGCCCTGAGTGCGACGTCTTGCAGACCCGTTTCCGGACGCGGGCTGCCCTTTGACACATCGGATTGGGCGGCCGGAGCGACCGGTTGGGCCGGAGGGGACGGCGTGCCGGGGCCAGGGGTCTTGCGAGACGGTTCGGGCGTCCGGAGCGCAAGTTCTGCGGCGCCCGCCGTCAAGAGCTCGACGATTTTCAACGCAGCGACCGGCACGCCCTCTTGGCCGGGCAGCGGATCGAATGCGACGCGTTTCGATACGGCCCTTTTCGTCCGCCCGTCACGAAAAAGAAGGTCCGCCACGGCCGAGCCGGCGTCGGTTCTCACAATCCGCAGGGCCGCCGCGACGTCCTGGTCGTCGAGCGCCGCGGCGAGCTGATTTCCGTGGGTGTGTTCCGCCGCCGAGATGCCGTTTATGCTCTGGACGCGGGCGCCCAGGGTCGCAAGCTCCAGGGCGACCTTTACCTCGGCCTCGGGCCACGCGGACGAGGCGCAGCATTTCGTCATGCTCACGATGACGACCTTCGGCCGCTGCGTGGCCCCCGGCTCGGCGGCAAACGCGGCCTGGGACGGCGGGAGGGTCCACGTCGCGACAAGTGCCAAAGACAACCCGGCAGGAAAAACGAAGTCAAGGCGCGGCATGTTCACTCGGTGTGGCCTCGAAAGGACCCGTTGTCCGCAGAAAAAGATTACGCGGAACTTCTACCACAGAGAGCGCGGAGCGGCAAAGGCGCAACCGAATGTTTTTTTGCCACAGAGAACACCCGTCCTTCGCAGGGCTTCCACCCTCCGAAGCAGAGCTTCTGCGGAGGACGGGTCGGAGGGCAGGCAGAGGTCACAGAGACATGTTTCCGGGAAACGAAAAGGCCGAGCAGGTTCTCTCTCGGTGAACTCTGTGCACTCTGTGGCAGATACTGCGGCCGAGTTGGTCAATCTCTGGCCGCAGACCTCGCAAGCTCGGCGAAGATCCCGTTGGGGTATCGGTTCAGGTACTCGCGCGCGGCTGCGCGGGCCTCGGCAGTTTTTTGGGCCTTGACGAGCGCATCTATCAGCCTTCCCGCCGCCTCTTCATCCAACGGGCCGCCCGGGAGTTCCGTCCGGTACACCTTGAACCACCGGGCCGCCTCGTCGGGGCGCCCGTCAGATTCCATCGTGACGCGGCCGAGCAAAAACGCCGCCGTTTTCGCCTCGCCCGATTCGGGGAACCTCAACCGGATGGCGTTGAGTGCAATCCGGCTTCTTTCTGCGTCACGGGAGTACCGCGCCGATTCGGCCAGGACCCAAAGGTCCTCCACCCCGACCGTGCCAACCAGCGTTTCGAACCCCTCGGCCGAGGCATCCTTGATCGCTTCGGCGTATTTGCCCTGTTTGTAGAGAGCGACCCAGGGTTTTGGGGGCGGCGTCGGCGCCGCTTCGATGGCCGCGGTTTTTTGCGTAGCCCCGGCCGGGGCCGCAGGCTTGGGTTTTCGCTGGGCAGCTGCAGCCGCAACCTCCGGCGATTCGCCGTCTTTTGGTGTCCGCCTGGTCGAGAAATCGGGCGTCTTCTCGTCGCGTTCTCGAAGGTCATTTCCTGTTGCAACGTCCGCCGAAACGAGCGGCGTGATGCGCACGACGGCGCCCGCGGCGCGGAGAAGCTGGCCCTGCGAAAGCGTCAACCCTTGTGCGTGGCCGGCGATCCCGAAAACGACGACCGTGCCGCGCGACACGCCCACGTGAAGGACGGCGGAGACGGGGTCCCACCGCATGTTGAAGGCGGTGCCGGTCACCCTCACACTAAAAGGGCCTGCGTCGATCTCCCATTTCACGTTCCCCGCGCTTTTGATGTCGGCGTCAAGCGAACCTTGCTCGAGCAGCAGGTGGACATCCCGGGTCGTTGATTGGATGACCCGCCCGCGGGCGCCGGCCGCAAACGTGACCCTGCTTCCGTCTCCGAAGGCGGCCAAAAGGGGAGAGACCGCATCGTTTGAGAACCACCTGGCCTGGGCGCGAGAATTGCTTTCGCTGCCGATCGAGTAGGCCATGGGGGCGGGCTTGAGCCGGGCGATCGCAATCGCCGCGACCGCGGCGACCAGGGCCACGGCTGCGCCCGCGCTTATCGAGCGCACGAGCCTCTTTCGGCGCGCGGCGCGGCGCACCGCGCCCAAGAGCCCGGCCCGCTGGGCTTCGATCTCTTCCCGATCGGGCCCCTCGCCCAAGAGACCGGCGATTTGTTCCCCGGTCCGCTTCAGGGTTTCCTCTTGGTCAATCATCGTCAGACCTCTTCCCAATTCGGGCAAAAAACGGCTCGTCCCCGGCCTGTCTGAAGAACTCCGCGCGGGCGCGTCTCAGCCGGCGCTTGACCGTGGCGAATGAACAGCCGCAGATCTCGCCGATCTCGGGAAGACGCCGCCCCTCGACAAACTTGAGGACGAACACAATGCGATCGTCGGCCGACATCCCGTCGAGCGCCTCGAAGAAACGCCGGAGTGCCAGGTGTGCATCTGGGCCGGCCGGGACTGTGCACCGGTCGTCCGGGTCATCCGCGACGTGGAAGAGGCGATAGAATTTCCGTTTGCGGAGCTGGTTGCGGACCGTGTTAACGGTGACGGAGCAAATCCACCGCTCCAGAACCGACGGCGTCTCAACGGTCCCAATCGATTCGAGCACCGTCACAAACACGTCGTGGACGATGTCTTTGTGTTCTCCGTCGGCCCCCAGAAGCCGCCAGACGAGGCGGTTCACGACGGGCCCGAAGCGGTCGTACAGGAGAAGTATCGAGCCGGGATCGCCGCGGGCCGCGCCGGCAGTGATCGCCCCGAGGTCTTGCAAAGACCTGTCAAGGGCGACGACCTCTCCCGAGGGTCTCGCGTCTGCGGGGCACTCAGCCAAGCAATCGGCTCCCTCTCAACGAACCGCCAGATTCACCGCCGGCCAGGTTCCATGCGGCATCGCCGCAACACCGGCACATACATAGTAAGTAACGCGAAACCAAAAAAAGGCTCACTTGCGCCAGATGACCGTCCGGAAACATCTCGGGACCCCCAAGGACATCGCCACCAAAAGTAGCCCAAATCTGGTGAATTTTCAAATAGTTGGCGGCCAAAACGGGCCAAAAACTAGACATTTGTACAATTGACCGTCCCGCCAGGCGCAACGTAGCGTCACCTCAAGCCGCTCTCAATGAATGAGAGTCGCTACACGTGGAGGTGGATCATGAGGAAACGGACCTTGTTGGCAACCATTCTTGTGGCGCTCGTGGCCGCCGGCACGCTCATAATGGTCGTGCCCGGAGGCACCGCCGGTGCGCAGACTTCGCCCCCGTCCGCCGGGGCGGAGGATTGCATGTACCCGCTGGACTGCGAGGCGATGGACTACAACCCGTGCTGCCAGGCGACCGGGTGCAAGCAAGTCCTTGTGGACGCCAAGACCTGCATTGACAAGTCCACACTGGAGGCTGGCACGACCACGGGCCAGGGCGCCAAGAACTCGCTCCTGACCACGACGTACTACCGCATGCTCCGGGCCGGCACCTGCCCCTCCAACTTCAGGCTCACGAGCTGGGGCGAATCGAGGGCGCTTCCGATCGGCAGCTCTACGGTTGCCAGCACGACCACGACAGGCACGATCGCGTCGACTCATTTGATTTGTCCGGAGACTCTGCCGGATAACGCGACCATCACGCAACTGGTGATCTACGGCTACGACAACACGGCCAACGGTTACATCTATAGCTGTCTCTACAAGAGCGACGACTTGTCGAGCGGCGGCACGGCCATCGCGTGCGTCTCGTCGACAACCGTGGGCCAGACGGCGTGGTTGTCGTCTCTGGTTTCCGAGGCCGTCGACAACGTCAACAACACCTACTATGTGAGCAGCTACGTGACGCCCGGCCAGGATATCGAGCTCAAGATCTACACGGTGGAGGTGAGGTACACGACGCCGTAGGTTCTCGAGTCTGATCGTCCGGGAATGATCGGCCCCGAGGCGATCGGTTCCGGCATGCGGGCACCGCAACTTATCCCTGCGGTGCCCGTCGTGTCTTCGCGCGCGCCCTGCCTTCAGCCCGGCAGGTCGGAGGCGCCCATTAGGAACGTGTCGATTGAGCGGGCGGCGGCGCGGCCTTCGGCTATTGCGCGGACGACAAGGGATTGGCCGCGGCGCGCGTCTCCGGCGGCGAAAACGCCCGGGACGTTCGTCGCGAAGTTCGTCGCGGCGATGTTCCCGCGGGAGTCGAGCGTCACGCCGAGTTCGGCGGGGAGCGCAGTCTCGGCGCCGGCAAAACCCATGGCCAAGAGGCACAGGTCGCACGGCAGCTCGAACGCGCCGCCCTCCCATTCGACGCGCGTCGCGCGCAATGCGGTCAGGCGTCCTCGTGTTCCCACGAACTCGGTCGTGCGGACGCTCCACTCGCGCACACCGCCCTCCTCGTGCGCCGGGCTTGAACGCAGGATCATCGGCCATGTCGGCCAGGGCATCTCGTCGGTCCGCGCGTGCGGCGGCATGGGCAGGATCTCGAACTGATGGACCGAGCGCGCGCCCTGCCGCAGCGCGGTGCCCAGGCAGTCTGCGCCGGTGTCGCCGCCGCCCAGAATCACCACGCGCTTCCCCGCGGCGTCGATGGGGGAGGGGGCAGGGGTCTCGCCGAGGTTCGCGCGGTTCTGCGCCGTCAAGTACTCCATCGCGAAGTGAATCCCGCCAAGCCCTCTACCCGGCGCTTCAATGTCGCGCGGCCGCGCCGCGCCGCAGCACAAAAGAACCGCGTCAAACGAGCGCCGGATCTCGGCCGCCGCAACGTCGGTCCCGACGCTGGTGCGAGTGCGGAACTCTATCCCCTCGGCCTCAAGCAGGCGCAGGCGGCGATCGACTATCCTCTTTTCGAGCTTGAACTCGGGGACGCCGTACATGAGCACACCCCCGGCGCGTTCGGCGCGCTCGAAGACCGTGACCAGGTGCCCCGCCCGGTTGAGCTGCGCCGCGGCGGCAAGCCCCGCCGGACCGGAGCCGACGACGGCCACGCGCTTCCCCGTGCGGACAAGAGGCGGTTCGGGTTTCAACCACCCCTCGGCAAAACCGCGCTCGGCGATGGTCTTTTCGATGTGCTCGATTGTGACGGGACGGTCCGAAAGCCCCAACACGCACGCCTCCTCGCACGGGGCGGGGCAGACGCGGCCGGTGAATTCGGGGAAGTTGTTGGTCTTGAGCAATTGGTCCAGCGCGTCGCGGAAGCGCCCGCGCCATACCATGTCGGTCCAGTCCGGGACGAGGTTTCCAAGCGGGCAGGCGCCGTGGCAGAAAGGGACGCCGCAGTCCATACAGCGCGCGCCCTGCGTGCGGAGCCTGCCCTCGGGCATCTCCCGGCAAAACTCGCGCCAGAAAAAAACGCGCTCTTGCGCCGGGCGCCGGGGCGCCTCCTCCCTCGGATATTCCTTGAACCCCGTGACCTTTCCCATCAGGCGTTCTCCCGGCGTCTTGACTGGAGCCTGGACTTCTCCTGCGCCTCGGCCTGACGGTCGAGCACGGTTTTTAAGTCGTGCGGCATCACCTTCGCGAACTTCCGTGACGAGCATTCCCAATCTGCAAGGACCGCCTTGGCCACGGCCGAACCGGTGTGCTCGCGGTGGCGCGAGACGATCGCCTTTAACTCGTCAAGGTCCGAGGTGTCCGGCGTTTCGATGGCGACGGTTTTCGTGTTGCAGAGGCCCGCAAACGCGCCATCGGGGTCAAAGACATACGCCACGCCGCCGCTCATCCCCGCCGCGAAGTTGCGGCCCGCCGGGCCCAGCACGAGCACGCGCCCGCCGGTCATGTACTCGCACCCGTGGTCGCCAACGCCCTCGACGACCGCGACCGCGCCGCTGTTGCGCACGCAGAAGCGCTCTCCCACACGGCCGCGGATGAACATTTCGCCCGCCGTGGCGCCGTAGCCCGCGACGTTTCCGGCGATGACGTTGTCCTCGGCGCGGAAGGTCGACCCGCGCGGCGGTACGGCGACGATCCTCCCGCCCGAAAGCCCCTTGCCGAGGTAGTCGTTCGCGTCGCCCTCGAGCCTAAGCGTCAGCCCGTGCGCGAGGAACGCGCCGAAACTCTGGCCGGCCGAGCCGCACAGATTGAAGGTCACAGCGCCGTCAGGAAGGCCCTCGTGCCCGAACCTGCGCGCGACCTCGCCCGAGAGCATTGCCCCGACGCTGCGGTGGACGTTGCGGACCGCGAGTTCGGCCTCCACACGCTCACCGCGGTCGAGCGCGGGGGCTGCGCGCGCCAGGAGTTCGATATCAAGTGACCGAGCGAGGCCGCCGTCCTGCCGCTCGATTCGGCGCAACTGCCGGGGCGCGTCGCCGCCGGGCGCCGGCGATTCGAGGATCGGCGCGAGGTCGAGGTACCGGGCCTTGAAACAGCCCGCGTCGGTGTCCGGCTCGAGCAGGTCGGTCCGCCCCACGAGGTCGTCAAACCGCCGGATGCCAAGCCGCGCCATGTGCTTCCGGACGTCCTGGGCGACGAACGTGAGGTAGTTGATGAGGTGTTCCGGCGCGCCGCCGAAGTTGCGCCGGAGCTCGGGGTCCTGCGTTGCGATCCCGGCGGGGCAGGTGTTGAGATGGCACACGCGCATCATGATGCAACCCAGCGCCACGAGCGCCCCGGTCGCAAAGCCGAACTCCTCGGCGCCGAGCATCGCCGCCACAACGACGTCGCGGCCGGTCTTGAGCTGGCCGTCAACCTGGAGCGTGACCCGCCCGCGCAGTCGGTTTGCGCAAAGCGCCTGCTGGGTCTCGGCAAGCCCGAGTTCCCAGGGAAGGCCGGCGTGCATGGTGGACGTGAGGGGAGAGGCCCCGGTGCCCCCCTCGCCGCCGCTTATCAGGATGTGGTCCGCGCGGGCTTTTGCCACGCCCGCGGCGACGGTCCCCACGCCCACCTCGCTCACGAGTTTTACCGAGATCCGGGCCGCTGGGTTCACGTGCCGCAGGTCCAGGATGAGCTGCGCGAGGTCCTCGATCGAATATATGTCGTGGTGCGGCGGCGGCGAGATCAGGCCGACGCCGGGGGTCGAATGCCTGACGCGGGCGATCTCGGCGTCCACCTTGTGCCCCGGGAGCTGGCCGCCCTCGCCGGGTTTTGCTCCCTGGCTTATCTTGATCTGGATCTCGTCGGCGTTCACGAGGTACTCGGCCGTGACCCCGAACCGGGCCGACGCGACCTGCTTGACGGCGCTCCGGCGGTCCTGCCCGCCGGGTCCGGGGGCGTATCTCGTGCGGTCCTCGCCCCCTTCGCCCGAGTTGCTCTTTCCGCCCAGGCGGTTCATTGCGACGGCCAGGCATTCGTGCGCCTCGCGCGAAATCGACCCGAACGACATCGCCCCCGTGACGAAACGGCGCACCACTGCCCCGGCAGGCTCGACTTCGTCAATAGGGACCGGGGGGGCGTCGCGAAAACGGAAGAGGCCGCGCAGGGTGCGGCCCCGCGCCGCCCCGTCGGCCGCGCGGGCGAACTCCTCGTATGCCTCGGGCCGGCCGGTCCGGGCCGCGTGCCGGAGGAGCGCTATGGTGTCGGGGTTCCACGCGTGGTGCTCGCCGTCGCGCCGCCACTGGTGGCGGCCTCCGCTGTCCAGGACTTTCCAGTCCACCGGCGCCGGCGGGTAGCCGCGGCGGTGGCGCACAAGCGTTTCCTTTGCGATCACGTCAAGGCCGACGCCGCCGATGCGCGACGGGGTGTGCGTGAAGTAACGGTCGACGAAGTCACGCCCGAGGCCGACCGCCTCGAAGATCTGCGCCCCGCGGTAGCTCTGGATGGTCGAGATGCCCATCTTGGAGGCGACCTTGAGGATGGCCTTGTTGGCGGCCCTGATGAAGTTCTGCTCGGCCGCCAGTTTCGAGAGCCCGTCGGGGAGCAGCCCCTCGCGGTGCATGTCGTCGACGGTTTCGAAGGCGACGTACGGGTTGACGGCGCTCGCGCCGTATCCCACGAGCAGGCAGAAATGGTGCGTCTCGCGCGCGTCGCCGGTCTCGACGACCAGGCCGCACTGCGTGCGCGTCCCCTCACGGATCAGGTGGTTGTGGACGGCGGCCGTCGCCAAAAGCGCCGGGATCGGGGCGTGCTCTCGGTCCACGCCGCGGTCCGAGAGGATGAGGATCGACGCGCCGCCGGCGACGGCCGCCGCCGCCGCGCGGCAGAGATCCCCTGTGGCGCGCTCGAGTCCGGCCTCGGCTTCGCAAACGGGGAACGTCATGGAAAGCGTCACCGCCCGAAGATCGCCACGCGAGACCTGCCGGACCTTTTCGAGGTCGGCGTTGCTCAGGATGGGTTGGGCGAGCCTGATGAGCCTGCAATGCGCCGGCGTTTCGGAGAGCAGGTTGCGCTCGCGGCCCAGGTACGTCACGAGCGACGTGACGATCTCCTCGCGGATGGCGTCAAGCGGCGGGTTGGTGACCTGCGCGAAAAGCTGCTTAAAGTAGTCGTAGAGCAGGCGGGGCCTTTCCGAAAGGCACGCAAGCGGAGTATCGTTGCCCATCGAACCGACCGGCTCGTCGCCCCGCGACGCCATCGGGTTGATGACGAGCCGGAGCTCTTCGAGCGTGTAGCCGAACGCGTGCTGGCGGACCAAGAGCGTCTCGTGGTCCGGGTCCTTCACCCCTCCCGGTTCGGGGAGCTTATCGATGTCTATGAGGTTGCCGTCGAGCCAGCGTCGCCACGGGCGCAGGTCCGTGAAACCCCGCTTGACCTCGGCGTCCTCGACGATCCGCCTTGCGCGCAGGTCGATCATGAAGACCCTGCCGGGGCGCACGCGTCCCTTCCGCACTATCCGCTCGGGGGCGATCGGGAGGACGCCGGTTTCGCTTGCGAGGACGACCACGCCGTCGTCCGTCACCCAGTAGCGCGAGGGCCGCAGTCCGTTGCGGTCAAGCACCGCCCCGGCGACCGAGCCGTTGGAGAACACGATCGTGGCCGGTCCGTCCCACGGCTCCATCAGGCAGGCGTGGTACTCGTAGAAGGCGCGCAGGTCCGGGTCCATCGTCGCGTCGTTCTGCCACGCCTCGGGAATGAGCATCCGGACGGCGTGCGGGAGCGACCTGCCGTTCACGCACAGGAGCTGGAGCATGTTGTCGAGCGTGGCCGAGTCACTCCCGGACTCGGTGAGCAGCGGATACATCTTCTGAAGTTCCTCGCCGAACACTTCGGATCTGAGCGCGGCGTACCGGGCGCGCATCCAGTTGCGGTTGCCCCTGAGTGTGTTGATCTCGCCGTTGTGCGCGACGTAGCGGAACGGGTGCGCGAGCCGCCACGAGGGCAGGGTGTTGGTCGAAAAACGCGAGTGGACCACGGCGAGGGAGCTTTCAAAGTCCGGTTCCGCAAGATCCCTGTAGTACCGCCGGAGCTGCGGCGCGGTGAGCATCCCCTTGTAGACGAGCCGGTTGGCCGAGAAGACGCAGACGTAGAAGTCGTCGCGCGCGGCCTGCGAGAACCCGCCGAACTCCAGCACGTTCTCGGCCCGCTGGCGCACCAGGTAGAGGCGGCGGTCGAAATCGGCGCGGTTGTAGAAACTGTCGCCCGCGCGCACGAAGACCTGGCGGATTACGGGTTCGGTCTTTCGCGGGGTGGGGCCGACCGCTTCGTGGTCCACCGGCACGTGGCGCCAGCCGAGGACCTTCATGCCGTATCCGCTAACGACGTCTTCGAGCACGGTCTCGCACTCGCGGCGGGCGCCGTCGTCGCGCGGCAGGAAGACCATTCCGACGGCGTACTGTCCGGCGGGCGGGAGTTCGATCCCGAGCCGCCCGCAGGCGCGCCGCAAGAACGCGTCAGGCGTGAGCACCATGATCCCCGCGCCGTCGCCGCTTTCGGGCTCGGCGCCGGTCGCGCCGCGGTGCTCCATGTTCTCGATCATCGTGAGGGCGTCGGACACAAGCCCGTGCGAGGCCGTGCCGTCCACCCGGCACACCAGCCCCACCCCGCACGAGCCGTGCGAGAGTGACGGATCATAGAGCCCCAAGTTGTCGCGCCGCTCCGCCATGCGAAACAGCACTCTATCCGCCGCCGGGCCAAAAAACAATGACTTCCGGGGTGACGGCGGGGATCAGTTCCAAAGAGTGCATGGGCGAATCTGTGCTCGTAACGACCGGGCGGTACGGTGAGGGCCTTTACTTCGTCTTGACCCCCGCCGCGAGCGTGGCGATCTGCTTGACGACGGCGACCAGGCCATCCGGCCGGGCATCGTCTTTGGAGTCGAGTTTGGCAAGCGTGGACTCTATGGAGGCGTTCGGATTGTGCCGGACGATTCGATCGAGGACCTGGCGGAGGCAGGCGGGGTCGGAGGTCTGGCGGGAGGTTTCGAGGGCAATCTGGTGGCCGGCGAGACTGGTCAGCTCATTTTGGTAGAACCTGATCTCTTCGAGGCTGGTCCGATACAGGCGCAGGAAGAAGAAGGAGAAGACCTCGATGAAGGTCACGGTGGTCACGCGCGGAACGTAGTGTGAGAGCGCGGCGGCGAAGGTGTCGGGGGAAGTTGATTCGTCGAAGATCATGTATGCGAGCAGGCCGAGGGCGAACCCCGTGGTGATGACGCCAATCGTCAGGTTCAAGTTCCCTCGTCGGCTCAAAGCGTGAATCTCGCGCTGTAGACGGCGTGAAGTTGAATCGAAGATCTCGACCGGGGTGCCACGGACAACCCCGGGTTGTCCGTGTGCGACGGGCACGGAATCCCCGGGCAAGGAAGCACTTGCCCTTCGACCAAGCTCAGCGCGGCTCCTCAGCCGCAAAAAAAAAACCGCGCAGAACTACTGAGAATCATCGCAGGACGCGAAGATTCTCGGGAATAGTAGTTCAGGGCTGCGTGGCTCCCCTACGTTTTCGTCCCTCAACCCTGAACCGTCAACCCTCGACCCGTTCCCGAGATACTTCATGACCGTCGCATGGTGTCGACCGTCGCATGGTTATCAGGAACGAAATCCGCCCTCATCACGATACGCCCGGCCTGGAAGGCCAGTGGGACCAGGACAACGACGGCCACCCCGGGATGACCAACTTCATGTCGGGGGTGATAACTGCCGAGATCTACAACGCCCAGCGGTGGACGCTCATCATGAACGTCAACGCGGTCGACGACAAACATATCCAGGGCCTGGTCGAGCATACCAGCAAGCAGAACGTCCTGGGCGCCAGCGACCCCTCTTACGTCTACGACACGACGTCGATCCCGCACAAGCAGGCCGACAGGAGCTTCTTCAAGGCCGTGCGGATGGCTGACA
>JACRCP010000175.1 GCA_016218965.1 Deltaproteobacteria bacterium
CCCCAGTTTCAAGGTCCTTTCCGACGACTGCACCGGTGCCCGGGATGCCGGCCATGTTCACGATGCGCGGAGGGCATCGATCCCGCAAAGCCGATCCAGGGAGTATCCGATCTGCATCACCAAAGCCCTTGAATCACACCCCTCGCTTTGAGTGCGTCCCCTGGTCGCGGAGTGTCAGGTTCGCGGCGCGCCGTCCAGTAGCCGTAAAACTTGAACTTGTATTCAAGTTTGACGCTGCCGAAACATGTAGCTACAATGGCCTCAGGAGGTTGACATGCAACACGTGGGCGTCCGTGAATTGAAAAACAGCCTTTCCCGCTACCTTTCGCTCGTTGCGAGGGGCGAGCGCGTCGTCGTTACCGAACGGGGCACCCCCGTCGCGGTCATCCATTCGCCGGAAGCCGTCGAAGAAGACGCCCCCGTCGAGGAAAAGCTTCTGGCTCTCGCTGCGACGGGAGCGATAAAGCTGCCGGCAAAGGGGAAGAAGCTCGACCTTCGCACCAAACCCGTGCCGATACGCGGAAGAACGGTTTCGAGCATAGTGCTGGAGGACAGGCGGTGATCTACTTCGACACAAGCGCGTTGATCAAAAAATACGTGGCTGAACCGGGAAGCGAAAAGATCCGCTCGCTCGTGGCGAAAGAAACCGCACGCTACACGTCCAAACTGACCTTTGCCGAGACCTGCGCGTCGCTGGCCCGAAAGAAAAGGGAGGGCGGCCTCGAAGACAGACATCACCGCGCGGCGTTGAACAGCTACCTGCAGGATTGGGAGACCTTTGTCCAAGTTGAGCTTCTTGACGACCTGTTGCCGATCGTGCGGCGCCTTGTCGAGACGTACCCGCTTCGCGGTGCCGATGCCGTCCATCTCGCCTCCGCCATATGGATTCGGGACAAAATCGGCGAAGCCGTGACTTTTGCGGCGTCGGACAAAGTGTTGAACGCGGCGGCCACCGGCGAAGGGTTTCGAGTTTTCGACCCTGTGGCGGAATGAAGATTGGGCAGCCCACGTTGAAGCTGCGTCTCGACGGATGCTCAAAGAGACCAGAAATGTGCGACAGGAACAACCCGGTGCCACCCACCCAGGTACGAGATAGGGGAATGATGTCAGGAGGTTACAGAGAAGCCGATGCCGAGACCAGTTGCGGGACGCCGGACGAGCGGTGACGAAATCCAATATTCGCAGACCGGGCCGCACTTCGGGCGGCGTCGGGGCGGCAGCCTACCCGTCGGCCCGTGACCTCCCACGACATCGGCTTCCCCCGGCTGGGACCTTGCGCGATCGTGTCGCCAGAGGCGCATGCCGCCACAGGCCACCAAAGGCGCATTGTATTTGCCGGCGGGAACAAGTATCATTGTAGTTGAGGGGTCTTTCCGGTTTCCGGGAGGGTGCTCCCATGAAGAATCTCTGGCGGGTCGCAGCGGTGCTCATGTGCCTCGCAGTCGCAGGCTGCGGGGACGACCTCGCAAGCGGCGGCGAAGGGGGTGACGAGGCGGGGGGAGACAGCGGGGGCTCGCGGCGTGACGGCGGCCCGCGCGACACCGGCCCCGAGGAAGACTGTTTCAAGAAGCAATGCCCCGAAGGTTTCTACTGCGACGCCGATGACCGTCAGTGCTACATGAAGTGCACCTCGGATTCGAGCTGCGGCTCGGCCGAAAAACAACACTGCGACCGTTCGACCGGGCAGTGCGTCGAATGCTACCTTGACAGCCATTGCACAAAAGAAAAATGCAACACCGATCTCGGCCTGTGCGGCGTCTTTCCCGACGCCGGGACGGCCGACGGCGGGGACGCGGGGGACGGCAGCGGGGGGCCGGACGGCGGAGACGCCGGGGACGGGGGAAAGCCGGACGCGGGGCTTGGCGAGGTCACCGTGGAGGTCGCCCCGCCGCTCGTGGTACTCCAGGCCAACATCGGTTTCCAGCAGTTCACCGCCAATGTGCTCAACGCGATCGATCCGACGGTGGTGTGGGAGATCGTCGGCGATCCGGGCGACGGCTCGCTCGGCACGCTCGACGCGACGGGTCTGTACCGTACGCCGGCCGTCGTCCCTCCCGCGGGACAGGCGGTGGTCACAGCCACCAGCACCGAGGACCCCTCGAAATCCGCCACCGCCATCGTGACCATAACCGACCCGGTCGAGATCACCGTGTCGCCGGACGCGGTGACGCTCAACGCCGGGATGACGCAGCAGTTTGATGCAGTCGTGATGAACACTCTCAACCCGAACGTCGTCTGGACCGTCGAGGGGGGCGCGCAGAACGGGACGATCGATTCCGCCGGCCTGTACACCGCCCCCGGCATCGTCCCCAACCCGCCGGAGGTCACAGTCCGCGCCGAGAGCGAGGCCGACCCGAGCAAGTCCGCCACGGCGACCGTGACGATCATCGACGGGGTAACGGTCACCGTCAGCCCGGCGACCGCGTCCGCCGTCGTCAGCTCCTCGAAGGCGTTTTCCGCAGCCGTCCTCAACGCACCGGTCCCGGACGTGACCTGGGAGGTCGAAGGGGGAGCACAGAACGGAACGGTGGACCAGGCGGGGCTGTACCAGGCCCCTGCGATGGTCCCGAACCCGCCCGCCGTCGAACTTCGGGCGTACAGCGTTTTTGATCCCAACGCGTACGGATCGGCGACGATCACCATTACCCCGCCCGTCAAGGTCGCCGTATCGCCGAAGCAATCGTCGCTCAACGCCGGCTTGACCCGCCAGTTCTCGGCCGTGGTCGAGAACGCGCTGGACACCTCGGTGACGTGGAGCGTGGCGGGCGGCGCGCTCAACGGGACGATCGCCGCGAACGGACTTTTCACGGCCCCGATTGTCGTGCCGAACCCCGCGCAGGTCACGGTCAAGGCGGCAAGCAACGAGGACCCGACCAAGTCGGACTCCGCGACGATCACCATCGTCGAGGCCGTCAAAGTGACGGTGACGCCCTCGCCCGTGAACGTCGTGACCGGAAAAAACCAGCAGTTCGTGGCCGACGTCGAGAACACGTTCGACACCGGCGTCGACTGGACGGTCACCGGCGGCGCACAGAACGGCGCAGTCGGCGCGAACGGCCTGTACACGGCCCCGCCCGTCATCCCCAACCCGCCGGTCGTCGAGGTGCGGGCGACGAGCAAGGCGGACCCGGCGAAGCACGGTTCGGCGATGGTGACGATCACCGGACCGATAACCGTGACGGTCAGCCCCAAGACGACCACCGTGAATGTCGGCCTCACGAGACAGTTCGTGGCCGCGGTCGACAACGCCACCGACCCGACCGTCACCTGGGCGGTCATTGGCGGGAACCCCAACGGCTCAATCTCCAACGGGGGCCTGTACACCGCCCCCAACCAGATGCCCAACCCGCCCCAGGTCACCGTCAGGGCGACGAGCAACGAGGACCCGACCAAATACGATGAGGCCGTCGTCACCGTCACAACGCCGATATCCGTCGTCGTTTCACCGCCCGCGGCGACGGTCAATGTCACCTTCTCGGCCCAGTTCTCGGCCACGGTCCAGAACTCGCCCAACCAGAACGTCACGTGGGCCGTCAACGGCGGCGCATCGTTCGGGACCATCAACGCCTCGGGCCTGTACACGGCTCCGGGCCTGGTGCCGGTCCCGAACGTCACATCGTTGACCGCTACGTCGGAGGCCGATCCCAACGCCGCCGGCATCGCGCAGATCACAATCATGCCGCCGATTGCCGTGAGCATCACGCCCGACGACGTGCGGGTGGCCATAGGCCAGACGGCACAGTTTTCGGCCCAGGTGGGGAGCACTCAGGACAAGACCGTGACCTGGGAGGTGGTCGGCGGCGCGGCCAACGGCACCATCAACGCAACCGGCCTCTACACCGCCCCCAACACCATCCCGGTTCCCGACGTCGTGTCCGTCAAGGCGACGAGCAACGCCGACCCGTCGAGGTCCGACACGGCCGCCGCCCACATCTGGGCGCTGGTGGCGTCACTGGCCGGAAGCACATTCGGATTCCAGGACGGCACCGGCACCGGCGCCAGGTTCGCCGCCCCCGCGGGCGTGGCGCTGGCTGGAAACGGCGACCTCTACGTGGCCGACACCGCCAACAACCGCATCCGCAAGGTCACGAGCGCCGGCGTCGTGACGAACTTCTGCGGCAACGGGACATGGGGATACAACGGCGCGAGCACCGCGTGCGGAAGCGCCAATTTCGCCGCGCCGACCGGCGTCGCGGTAGCCGGGAACGGCGACGTCTACGTCGCCGACTCGGCCAACAACGTGATCCGGAGAATCAGCGGCGGGAACGTGACCGTTGTCGCGGGCAACGGCACGCGCGGGTACGCCGAGGGGAACGGCACGACGGCGCGTTTCGCCCAGCCGGTGCACCTGGCCCTCGACGCCGCGGGCACCACGCTGTACGTGGCCGACTACGGCAACCACCGCATCCGCAAGGTGACAACCGCCGGCACGGCCTCGTTGTTCGCGGGGAGCGGGACCGCGGGATTCGTGAATGCAAGCGGCGCGAGCGCGCAATTCAACGGGCCATACGGGATCTCGGTTGACGGGGCGGGGAACGTGTACGTCGGCGACCAGAACAACCACGCCATAAGAAAGATCACGGCGGCAGGGGCGGTGACGGCGCTCGCCGGGAACGGGACCGCCGGGTCGGCCGACGGGACGGGCGCAAACGCGCGCTTCAACAGCCCCGCCGGCACGGCGGTTGACACAAACGGCAACGTCTATGTCGCCGACGTTATGAACTACGTCATCCGCAAGGTGACGTCGGCCGGCGCGACCAGCACGCTTGCCGGAGATCACTCGTACGGCTTCGCCGACGGCGCGGGTTATTCGGCCAGGTTCAACATGCCTGCCGGCGTCGCGATCACCTCGGACCGCAAGACGATCTACGTGGCCGACCAGCAGAACGCCAAGATCAGGATCGTGAGGCAGGGACTTTGAACAGGGGTCAGGGGCAAGAGATGAACAACGATTCGGCACCCGGTACTCGGCACTTCCCGGAAGGGAGGGCGTCATGAACTGCTCGGCCAGGAAGTTGGCGTTCGCGCTCGCCGGACTGACCATCTCGCTTGCCGCGGCGCCGCCGGCGGCGGCGCAGGAATGCGACACGCCCAACATGCTCGTCGTGCTCGACAAGTCGGGCTCGATGGGCTGGGACATGAACGGAAACCCCGCAAGCTCACCCAACCGCCGATGGGACATCGCCTATTCGGCAATCGACTACGTCCTGTCCAACTACGCCGCCACGATTCGCTGGGGCCTCATGATGTTCCCCGTCGACTCGTCCTGCGGCGCGGGCACGTGGACGAACGCCACCTACTACGCGGCGCTTGGAAGCACACCGGCCACGATTCGCAGCAAGGTAAACGGCGTCGGCCCCGGAGGAGGCACCCCCACGGGCAACACGATGCTCAACTGCAACAACTCAAACGCGGGGCTTCACGACCCGTCGCGCCTGAACTTCATCATGTTCATCACTGACGGCGAGCCGACGTGCCCCAACGGCGGCGGCTCGACGGTGAACGATGCGGACAAGGCGCTCGCGATCAATGCGACTGCGTCGCTTTTTTCGAGTGGCGTCAAAACCTTTGTCATCGGGATGGGCAACGCGTCGTTCCAGGACGTCCTCAACGGCATGGCCCAGGCCGGCGGGACCGCCAGGAGCGGAGCGACGAAATACTACCCGGCCAACGACCTGAACACCCTCAAAAGCGCCATGGACACCATCGCCCAGATTGCCACGAGGCGCCCGTGCCAGAACGCCTGCGGCACGGGGTACGAGACCTGCGACCTCAACTCCAAAACGTGGGTCAACTGCAACGCGCCGACGAACTGCTGCACCGACACCAACGAGCCGTGCGACACCGGAAAACTAGGGATCTGCTCGATCGGCGCCATGAAATGCGTGAACACGGTGCTCACCTGCGTCCAGACAAACCTGCCCCAGAGCGAGCAGTGCGACGGGATCGACAACGACTGCAACGGGAACGCCGACGACGGGATCGCGCCGCAGGTGTGCAACAATTCCTGCGGTCATTCGGGCAGCAGGTACTGCGTCAACGGGAGCTGGTCGGCCTGTGATGCCGAGCCCTGCTGCACCGACACGAACGCCCCGTGCAACACGGGTCAGCCGGGGATCTGCGCGGACGGCCGGATGCAGTGCGTCAACGACGTCCTCACCTGCGTCCGAATCAACCAGCCCCAGCCGTCGGACATCTGCAATGGACTCGACGACAACTGCGACGGACAGGTGGACGAAAACGACCCGGGAGGCGGCGCGCCGTGCAACACCGGGCTCCTGGGCGTCTGCGCGGCAGGCCACATGCACTGCCGCGGCGGGAGGCTCGTGTGCGTCCCGGACCAGCTCGCCGGGCCCGAGGAGTGCAACAACCTCGACGACGACTGCGACGGCGTGGCGGACAACGGGAACCCGGGCGGAGGCGCGCAGTGCGACACGGGGCTCAAGGGCGAGTGCAAGTTGGGCCTCACGAAGTGCGATGGCGGGGTGCTTGCCTGCACGCAAATCAACCAGCCGGCGCAGGAAAAGTGCGACGGCCTCGACAACAACTGCGACGGCGCGGTCGACGAGGGCAACCCCGGCGGCGGCAAGGTCTGCCCCACCGGGAACAAGGGCGTGTGCTCGACCGGACACACGAAATGCGAGGCCGGCCAGGTCATCTGCATTCAGGACAAACAGCCCGGCGAGGAGGTCTGCGACGGGCTCGACAACGACTGCGACGGCGTCGCCGACAACGGCGACCCCGGCGGGGGCGCGGTGTGCGACACGGGGCTCTTCGGCGAGTGCGCCGCCGGCACCCTGCACTGCAAGAACAAGATCCTCCAGTGCGTCCAGGACCGCCAGCCCGAGACGGAAAAGTGCGACGGGATCGACAACGACTGCAACGGACTGATTGACAACGGCAACCCCGGCGGCGGGAAGCTCTGCTCCACCGGAAAACCCGGGATCTGCGCCGTGGGCCACACGAAGTGCGACAACGCTTCCATCATATGCGTGCCCGACCACGACGCCGAGGCCGAAAAGTGCGACGGTCTCGACAACGACTGCGACGGCGTCATTGACGACGGTGTCACCAACTCCTGCGGATACTGCGGCGACGCCCCCAAGGAACTCTGCAACGCCAAAGACGACGACTGCAACGGGAAGGTCGACGACAACGCCGAGTGCCCCCCGGGCAAGTTCTGCATCAACGGGGACTGCGTCGAGCGCTGCGTCAACAACGAGTGTCCCGGCGACCTCACCTGCAAAAGCGGCTACTGCGTGCCGCCGTGCAACGGCGTGCGGTGCGAACCCGACGAGGACTGCGACAACGGCGTCTGCACGAACCTCTGCGCCGGCGTCAAATGCGACACCGGTGAAGTCTGCCGGCACGGCGAGTGTCTAGGAGACGACTGCTACAAGATCGGATGTCTGGCAGGAAAGATCTGCAGGGACGGGAAGTGCGTGGACGACCCGTGCGCCAAGGTCACATGCGACCCGGCCAAGGACGAGTTCTGCCGGGACGGCGTCTGCACGGCGTCGTGCGCGAAGATCGCCTGCGGGTTCGGCGAGCGGTGCATCGACGGAGAGTGCGTGGAAGACCCTTGCTTCGAGGTCAAGTGCGAGGCCGGAAAGGTATGCGATGCCGCGGGCCAGTGCACAGGGGACCCGTGTGAGGGGAAGACCTGCGGGCCCGGCCGCATCTGTCTTGACGGCATCTGCGAAGATGATCCCTGCGCCGCAATAACCTGCCCGCACCCGGGTGAGGTCTGCGTGCGCGGCCAGTGCGAATTCCCCTCGGGCGGAGAGGATGCCGGCACACCCGACGGCGGGGCGGGTGATGCCGGCGGCGAGGCGGGCGCGGGCGGGGACGGCGAGACGGATGGCGGGGAGCCCGACGCCGACGCATCGGTCAATCCGCGGGACGTCGGGAAGGACGCAAAGCACTCCGACACCGCCGCGACGTCCGAGGAAGACGTCGCCGGCGCCGGCGGGGACGGCGGCGAGTTCGGCCAGCCCGAGGGGATGGGCGGCTGCTCGTGCGCGACAGTTGAGTTGTAAGGGGCAAAGCGATAAGATCTCTATCGGACCCGTGGACCTGTACACCTGTAGACGTCTGGACCTTTACGCCTTTCTTCGGGGTGGTTCTTGACCGTCCACACCATGCACATGCTGGTCGGCTTCGTCGCGAACGCGCTGCTCGGCTTTTTCATCCTTTCGCGCGACCCCAAGGCGACCGCAAACCGGACATACGCGTGGTTCACGTTCTGCGTGGCGTGGTGGGCCATAGTCAAGTTCGTCCTCGCATTCAGTCCCGATGCCGAACAGGCCTCGTTCTGGTACAAGCTCTCGGGCCCCGGCTGGATCTTCCTGCCGGCGGTCTACCTCCACTTCGTCGCGGCGTTCACGCGGCGAAGGCTCTTCGGTCGCTGGAGCCTGCGCATCCATCAGGCCACCTATGCGCTGGCGGGCCTGCTCTCGGCCCTGGCATGGGCCGACGGGTTGATCGTCGACCACATGATCCCGTCTACGTGGGGCTTCACGCACGTGCCGGGAGCACTCTACAGCTACGTGTTCACGCCGTACCTTCTGACCGTCTTCGTTTTCGGCCTCTGCCACCTGATTGCCTACACCGCCAGGGCCGTCACGCGGGACGATCGTATCAGGGGCGGGCTGCTCATAGCAGGGATCGTCATCCCGCTCGTCGGAGGCACGGCGACGAACATGATACTGCCGGTGTTTGGGCGGCACGTCCCGGAACTCGCGATCCCGCTCACCACGGTCAACGCCACGATCGTCGCGGTCGCCATAGTCAAGTACAACCTTCTCTCGATCACCGTGGAGTACGCCGCGAGCACCATCATCACCACGATGCCGGACGCGCTCGTCGTCCTCGACCAGGGCGGAGGCATCACGCTCGTCAACCCGGCCACGATCACGCTCACCGGGTATGACAGCAAGGATCTCGTCGGCCGCAGCATCAACGACGTGTGCCGCGAGCGGTGTTTTGACCGGGATCTCCGCGACAAGCTCGACGCGCAGGGCGTGGCCAAGATGGAGATTCACTTTGTCACCAAGGAGCGGGCCGCGGTCCCGGTGTCGATCTCGATCTCGCCGCTCAAGGACCGGCGCGGGGCGACCGTCGGCTACGTCTGCGTGGCCAAGGACATCCGCGACATCAAGGCGCTTATCGCCAAGATCGAGGACGCAAAGCAGGAGCTCGAGAAGATCGCCATCACCGATCCGCTCACGGGCGTGTACAACCGGAGGTTTCTGAGCCTGCGGCTCAAGGAGGAGTTCCTCCGCGGCCTGCGCTACGGCGCGCCGTTCTCGGTTGTGGCCGTGGACCTCGACAGGTTCAAGGAGATCAACGACAACCTCGGCCACTCGGTCGGCGACAAACTACTCAAGGACGTCGGCACGGTCTTTCGCGAAACACTCAGAAGCTCGGACGTGGTCACGCGCTACGGAGGCGACGAGTTCGTGCTCATCCTCCCCGAAACGTCGGGACCGACGGCCGTGGACGTCTCGACGCGCCTGCGCGAGAGGATCGAGGCCCTGCGCGTGGACGGGAGCCAGTACACCATCTCGGCCTCGTTCGGCGTCTCGACCTTCAACCCCGCCCGCTCGCCGGACTCCGAGGAGATGCTCCTTCGGTGGGCCGACAACGCCCTTTACGAGTCAAAACGCCTCGGCCGAAACAGGGTAACGCACTGCGACGCGGCGGGGGGGGCAACGACGCCCGAAACAGCGTGAACTCTTGTTGGGAGGCGCTGCGTTGGGAGCATCAAAAAGAACCGGCGAGGCCGCAAAAACCTTCTGTACTGCCCACAAGTGTCCGATCTACACCGTGCTGGCTCTGTGCCTCCTCGCGACGTTCGTCAACCCGTTCAGCAGGGAAATCCAGGTCCTCATGTTCAGGTTGTACTTCAACCTGCAAGGAGACATCATCGTACAGGGCCAGCCGCCGGGTTGCGCAATCCTCCCCATCCCGAACGTGCACTTCAGTTACGAATACTCAAAAAAGCTCGCGGCGCTTCCGTCAACCTCGACGGACAATTGCCTTTTGAAAGACTGTCTTGGGGGCGGATTCCGGCGGGACGCAACCGACATCCGCCAACCGCCAACAACCAGTTGGCGGGGCCATCCATTGCAGGCATGGGTCGCCTTGCGCTGTGCGTTGGACATGGGCGACTTCGTTTCCGACGAATTCCAATCGTCCGCCCCGATCAAGTACTGCGCCGCGCTCATCGAGGATGCGCTGGCCGCCGCTCCAAAAAACGGTGCGTTGTATCTGGCCAGAGCCAAGCTCCGATTTCTTGCCGGAGACGTCGAAGGGGCGAAACGGGATTGGCTCAACGCATCGCAGACGGAGGTCTGGAGCAAAGGCGAGCGACACCTGAAGACCCATGTTGGCCGCCTGTACCGCGAAGCCGGGCTGCCGACAGTGGAAGCGGCGGGGGAGGCGGCGACCAGGAATTTCTTCATCGCCGATTCGTTCGAAAAGCCGCTTCGGAAACTTCTGGTCGATGCCGTCAACGCCAACGACGACCGGGCACAAAGAGAAACGGGCGAGTTGATGCGCCTGTTGTACCGATCACTTCGGCTCAAGATTCATGGCGAATGGCGAAACTACTCGGAACCGTTCATGGATGTCGCGTTGATCGGTGCCATCGCAAATAAAGACCCGGACAATCAGCTGGATACCGATGCCATCACTCTTCGGAAAGGGCCCGAGCATTACGAGAAGGCGAAATTAGTCGTCCGCGACTACCTTGAAACCCACATGGGCAAGAACCTGCACACGGGGGTTGTCGAGGAATTCGAGAACTTGCAGAAGGAAATGGAAAGACTCTCAAAAATGCAGGACGAACGCTTTTTCCGGAGCATTGCCTGATCCGTGATCAGCGGCGCGCCGGCAGTGGTCTTGATGGGTGAACAGTTTGCCGCCGTTTGGTTGTTGCTGGCGTTCCTTTTGGTCCATCGATTCGACATCGCATATCCTGATCGAGGGTCCCTCCGCTCCATCCGCTTCTACGCATTCGCTGTGCCCGCCTTGGCGGCAGCCGGTTTCGGAGTGGCCTGGTGGAAACATTTATTCGTCCAGCCGGTGGGCTTCCCGGGCCGAGCCGTCAAGTACCTCATACATCCGGTCGTCGACGATGCGCTCATCGTGACGACGCTTCTGCTGGGAATAGTTTGCGCGTTCGCCTACTTCTCGAAGTTCAAAAAGGAACCGTTCAACCACGCCCAACCGATGCTGGCGATCGCTGCCTACGTGGTGACTGCCGCCGTCGCGGGGTACTGTCGGTACAGGTTCTTCCTGACCATCTGAACTCTTGCTCTGGCACGCTCGTCAACTCCACGCACTGCTCTGTCGCGGCCTCCGCCGCTTATCCCGCCCAACCCCACGTCGACCATGCCCGTCCGCGCAACCCCACCCCGACCCTCCCCGCGTCGCAACCCCAACCCGACCCCTGTCGTCCGACACCCCGGACCTTTCAACCTATTTCCTTTTGGGCGTTCGAACTTTTTCCACTTGCACGTCCGAGCCCGTCCCCCCTCTTGCACGTCCGAACCTGTTCCCCCTCTTGAGGCAAGAGGGGGAAAGGGAGAGTTATTCGACGCGCCTTGAGGTGCGAACGCGTTTTATGTAACCCCTCCCCCGCCTCCCCTTTCACAAAGGGGAGGAGTCACCGGGCAGCGGCACGACGGCGGCTACTGCCGCTCCTTCTCTCGACGAGATTGACAGAGGGCCGGGGTGAGATGGAGAAGGGGCAGGGGGTGAGGTGAGACGGGACAGCGGGCGAGGTCACGGGCGCTTTGTGCCCGTCCGATCGGCGCGTCCAACAATCACGTCCCACTTGGCCACGCGTTCGTCCTCGACCCCTACGAGTGCTACCAGCCACTCGCGGACGTATTGCCGATCCAAATCGTCCCCGCGAAACGCGACCAGTCTCTCGACGTCCGAAACGTCCTTGGCGCGGAAGAACAGCAGCTTGAAGATCGTCAGATCCTCGGCAGACAGGACCTTTATCGGCCGCCCCAACAGCACCGCTTCCCGGACCCGGCTCGCCGCCGAGGCGTACAGGGCAATGGACGGAACGAAAACGTCCACGCGCATCGGTCCGGCGCGGGCCTTGAAATCCCCCCGCTGACGGGCCGATTCGGCCGCCGTCGTCCTGTCCACCGTCGCGCCGGCACGCTCGAACGCGTCAAACACCGGCTCAAGCCGGTCGGCATCCACGAACACATTGATGTCCACGTCGTTGGTCGCACGCGGCGGCGCGTGCAGGCCGTAGGCGATGGCACCGCCGACGGCATACGGCACACCGGCCTGCTCGAGGGCGTCGGCAAGGCGTCTTGCGACCTCCGGAGCTGTCGGGATTTCAACCACGCGCGCGGAACTCCGCACGCAGCCGCTCAAGCACCTCCCTGCTGTTCGCAGGAAGCGGATCCTGCCACTCAAACACGCGCAGAGGGTCGGGGTGTTGAGCCGCCATCTCGGCGGCCATGCGGCAAAGCGACTCCAGCACCCGCGCCCGCTCCTCGACGCCGGAGCCCCTGAGAGGGTCCATTTCCGATCGGAGGTCCTCGTCCTCATCACGATGGAACGCGGCCGGCAATGGAAGGTGTTGCTTCATCATTTTCATGTTAGCGTCCGCCGCCCGGGCAGTCAAGGCCGCTTGTCCGTCTCCGGGACCCCGCAACACACGGACAACCTCCAGTTGTCCGTGGCACCCGATCTGTCCGTCTCCCCCGCGGCACCCCCTGTCCTCAACACTCGACGTCACGCCCTTGTGAGCGAGCGGTAGCGGATCCGGTGCGGCTGGGCGGCGGCCTCGCCCAGTCGGCGCTTCCGGTCGGCGTCGTACTCAGTCCAGTTGCCTTCGTACCAAGACACCTTACTGTCGCCCTCGAAGGCAAGAATGTGCGTCGCGACGCGGTCCAAGAACCAGCGGTCGTGCGATATCACGAGCACGCAACCCGCGAAGTTGTCGATAGCCTCTTCGAGAGCGCGCATGGTGTTGACGTCGAGGTCGTTGGTGGGCTCGTCCAACAGGATGACGTTCGCCTCGCGCCGGAGCATCCGGGCCAGGTGCAGGCGGTTCCTCTCGCCGCCCGAGAGCGACCCGACCTTCTTCTGCTGGTCGGGCCCCGCAAAGTTGAACCGCGCCGCGTACCCGCGCGAGTTGACCAGCGCCTTCCCCAGCGCAATCTGGTCCTGCCCGCCCGAAATCGACTCCCACACCGTCGCTTTCGGGTCGAGGTCGCTCCTCACCTGATCGACGTACGCGAGCGACACGGTATGCCCGAGCGTGAGCGCCCCCTTGTCGGGTTTCTCTTCGCCGGTGATCATCTTGAAAAACGTTGTCTTCCCCGCGCCGTTGGGCCCGACGATCCCGACAACCGCCCCCGGCGGGATGATGAAGCTCATGTCGTCGATGAGGACGCGGTCGCCATAGACCTTGCCGACACCTTCGGCGCGGATGACGGAATCCCCAAGACGCGGCCCCGGCGGTATGTATATCTCGAGCTCGCGCGCGAGTCTTTCGTGCTCCTGGCCAAGCAGCGATTCGTACGCCGTGACGCGGGCCTTTCCCTTGGCGTGGCGCCCCTTCGGGGACATCCGAATCCATTCGAGCTCCCGCGCGAGCGTCCGCGCCCTGTCGCCCTCGGCCTTCTCTTCGCGGCGGAGCCGCTCCTGCTTCTGCGTAAGCCACGACGAGTAGTTCCCCTTCCAGGGGATGCCGTATCCGCGGTCGAGCTCGAGGATCCAACCGGCGACGTTGTCGAGAAAGTAGCGGTCGTGCGTGACGGCGATGACGGTGCCCTCGTACTTCTGGAGGTGCTGCTCGAGCCACGCCACCGACTCGGCGTCCAGGTGGTTGGTCGGCTCGTCCAGGAGCAGTATGTCCGGCTTCGAGAGGAGCAGACGGCAGAGCGCCACGCGCCGCAGCTCGCCGCCCGAGAGCACCTTGACGGACGTGTCCCCGGACGGACACCGGAGCGAGTCCATCGCAAGCTCGAGCCGGCTGTCGAGGTCCCACGCCCCCGTGCTGTCGAGCTTGTCCTGGACCTTCCCCTGGCGTTCGAGAAGCGCGTTCATCTGGTCGTCCGACATCGGCTCGGAGAATTTCGCCGAGATCGCCTCGAACTCGGCAAGCAGGTCGACCGTCTCTTTCGCGCCCTCCTTCACCACCTCGATTACGGTTTTTTCGGGGTCGAGCTTCGGCTCCTGCTCGAGGAGGCCAATGGTGTATCCCGGCGACGGGTGCACCTCGCCGATGAACTCCTTCTCGACTCCCGCCATGATCTTGAGCAATGTGCTCTTCCCGGACCCGTTGAGGCCCAGAACGCCTATCTTGGCGCCGAAGAAGTACGAGAGCGAGATGTCCTTTAGGACCTGCTTCGTTCCGTGGACCTTGCCCACGCCCATCATCGAGTAGATGATCTTGTACTGCTCGCCGGCCTGGGACATTCAATCCTCCTCGCTCAACGTCCTCTGTTCTCTGGCCACTGATCACTGTCCACTGAATCTCTTGTGGTGTTCCTTCTTGAACTTCCACTCCGGGGTCGCAAGCGTATCACCAAAGCCGGCCGCGTACCACGGTGAGATCGGGTCAGGGCTCACAAGGACGTGCATCTCCTGCGCGGGCATGTAGCTCTGCGCCAGAAGGAAGGCCTTTCCCCCGGTGGCCGCATCCACGGCCAGGTCCACCACGATGACCGCGTGTCCCGGCGAGCCGGGTTCGATGAAGACGTCGCCGATCTCGACCTTTGACGGGTCGCCGACCGGCAGGAGCTCTTTGTCGACGGACCGCGTCCCGGCGTAACGGAACACAGTGTCGAGCCAGTCGCGGAAAACGTCGTGCGAAGTGCCGGCGCGTCCGCTCCTCGTCCAAATGACCTTGTCGAGGACGACGGTCGGCCGCTCGCCCTCGGCCCAGCGCCCAAACGGGCATTCGTCGCCGCTGGTGAAATGGAACGCCGCATCACGCGCCCTCCCTTTCGCGAAGAGATACTCCGCGCGGAGCCTGATCACCGCGTCCGCACACTGCTGGAGGTCCTTCTTCCCGACGTCGATGTCAATGACCGCGTGGTGGACGTCCTGCCGGGCCTTCTTCCGCCCGTCAAACAGCAGGACCGGCGGCCTGCCGGCCTTGAGCGGCAGACCGCGGAGCCACGCGCCGAACGAGCCTTTTTCGGCCTTGACGCGCACGAACCCTTTGGGCGGGTCCATCCGCTTTTCGATGGACTGCACCGGGTCGTACGCCGAAAGCCACGGATACTCCCCCGCCCCCGCACACAGAGGGACGGAGCAGAGGACGAAGAACGCGCTCGCGGCCAACCTGGGTTCCACGCCCGCATTCTACCGGCCCCGCCCCCGCGTGTCACGATCGAGCTAACGGTCCGCCGGTCCGATGCACCCCAAAAGATCTTCGAATTCGGCGGTCTCCAAAGGGTTGTGGGCCTGAATGAGAAGGAAATACGCTTCCACGATCGCAATTCCCCAAGGGTTTCCGTCGAACCCCAAACCGGTTCAATCCGGAATTCCTCGGTGTGATCAGCACATCGTTTGTGACCCTCACCCTGACCCTCTCCCGGAGGTAGAGGGGAAGACAGAACGGCAACGTCTCACCGCGTCGCTGTCGCCTCTGCCCATGGCTCCCTCTCCCCATGGGAGAGGGTCAGGGTGAGGGTGTGAAACAACGTACTCCGAAAGCGAGAATTATCGAGTCTCTTTCCTTTGCCACGGGGGTCCCGGCGGTTATAATGGCCGCGTGAATCGAACCGTTTGCATCGTCGCGGCCGCGGCGGTCCTTTTGTGCCCCGCACACGCCGCGGCGCAGGACAGGGGGGCGGCTGTGGCGATGCCGACGCTTGACGGTGTGTTCTTCCTGCGCGCCGACCGGCTGACCTACGACAACAAAAAGAAAATCTTCACTGCCGAAGGCGGCGTCGAGATCACCCGCGGCGCGCTCGTCGTCCACGCCGACAAGGCGGTCATGTACGAGGAAGAGGATGTCCTCGAGGCCGAGGGAAACGTGTCGCTCTTCGACGGCACCAACGTGGTCTTTGCGCAGAAAACGCGCGTGCAGGACCGGGGGCTGGTGGGCTCGCTCGTCCGCGGGACCATCATGGTCAAAAAGACCCCGGACCCCCAAACGCTCGCGAAGCTCAACGATCCCGAGTGCGCAAGGCGCGCGGGTCGCAACCGCCTCTATCTCGAGGGCGATCGGATCGAGCGCACCGCCGAGAGGCACTACAAACTCTTCGATTCGACGTTCACGCCCTGCGACTGCGGCGACGAGCCGCCCTCGTGGAAGCTGCGCGCCCTCCGGACCTGGGCGGACCTCGACGAGCAGGCGGTCCTGCTGCTGCCCGTCGTCTACGCGGACGATCTCCCGGTCATGGTCCTCCCGGCGCTCATGCTCCCGGTGGGCGAGCGCCGCAGCGGTTTCCTGTTCCCCCGGTTCGGTTTCACGGGCCGGGACGGCGCCCAGCTACAGAACTCCCTGTTTCTCACCCTGGGTCGCAGCGCCGATCTCACGGCCGAGGCGAATTTCATACAGGAACGGGGGATGAAATGGGGCCTCGAGAGCCGCTGGGCACCGTCAAACACGGCCTGGGGGCGTTTCTACGGATCGTTCATCAACGACACCAAGGACTTCTACGACCGCAACCGGTGGCTCGTCCAGCAGTCGCACTTCTCGAAACCCGCCGACAGGCTCTACGTGACCGACCGCCTGCACCTCGTAAGCGACAACGCGTACCCGTCGGATTTCATGTTCGACATCTGGGAACGCGAGGCGGAATACCTAAAGTCCGACGTCAACGTCGTCAAGACGTTCGACGACGTCGTCATCGGCGCCGGCGCCGCCTACTACCAGGACATGAAGCGCGGTGGGCACGACCTTTTCGACCGCTTCGGCGCACGGACCGTCCAGCAGCTCCCGTACGCCTCGTTCGGGCTTGCCCTCAAGGAAGCGCCCGCGATCCCCGTCGCCTTTTCGCTCGAAGCGGGCTACGTCCACTACTACGACCCCGTGAGGCCGTACGCGGACTACGGGCGGGACGCCACCGGCTTCAACGACTTCGGCTACTCAAAACCCGACCGCGGCGAGTTTAACCACGCCTACGAGCCCGGCGAGCCCGTGCGCCGCGCCCACCGGCTGACTCTCTACCCGACCCTCGCCGTCCCCGTAAACCTCTGGTCGATCGCGCGGTGGAACAACGCTTTCTCGCTCAGGCACACGTTCTACGACTCCGAGATCTCGCGGGATTTCCCGCGCCACACCGGATACGGGGTCCTCAAGAGCGGCGTCGAGACCGAGGTCTCCCGCGCGTTTGCGGTCGACATGCCCGACGTCGCGGGAATGAAACACTCGGTCGTTCCCGGCGCCGAATACCGCTGGATCCCGTTCGACTACCAGAGGGGCGGCCACCCCGTGCTGATTGACGAGATCGACTCGGTGTCCGGTCTGCACCAGGTCATGTTCTCGCTCCACAACCGTCTCGACTACAGGCGCCCCTGGGGACAGTACGGCCGGTACTTCGATGTGGGCGTCATGCAGGGCGTGGACGTCGACCCGCCGGAAGGCGGGAGCAGGCTGTCGCCTTTCGGGGTCGAGGTGCTGGCTTCGGCTGGCGGCTTCTCGACGCGCGACTACCTCGGTTACGAGTGGAACGAGACGGGACTGAGCGAGTTTGCGTCGGTCAACAGCATTTCGGACAGGCGCGGCGACAGCTTCGGCGTCATGTACACGTACCTTCCGCGCTCGGGGCGCACGCATTTTTCGCAGGGACTCGAGGAGCTTTTCGCCTCGCGGTTTGACCGGCGTCTAAAGGCCTTCGGGAAGATCAACGAGGTCACCGCCACGGCCGCGGCGAAGGTCGTCAAGGGCCTTGTCGCGACGTACATGGCCAACTACTCGCTCATCACCGAAACCATCATAGTGCAGAGTTTCGGCCTACAGTACCGGTCGCCGTGCGACTGCTGGTCGCTCCAGGCGACGATGAACCTCTACCACTACCAGGACATGCCGGATTTCTTCATAATCTTCGACATGTCGACGGTCGGTGAGGTCAAGGGTTGAGGCAGTCGAGGAGTTGCGGAGTTGAGGAGCGTTGGGAAGCCGCCAGGGGTTGCGTCATGCGCGGCTTCGTGCGCGACCACTTGGAGAAGACACGGTTCGGAGAAACGATTCGGAGAAAACACGGATTCAGAGAAAACACTTGACGCCACTTTCCCCAAAAGCGCAGAATATGGCTGGCGAGCAACCGGCACCCGCGCTGACGACATCCTGAGACTGCCGGGAGGGAGGAACGGTCATGCGAACTACGTTCAAAGTTCTTTTGTTTCTGGCCGGTGTCGCGGTGTTCCTGGCCCCCCCCCCTGACGTTCTGGCGGGGACGATCGAGGAAGAGCTTGCGGCGCTCGACCAGAAGATCCAGAGCGGCGGGGCAAGCCAGGCGGACGTCCAAAGATTCAACGACCTCCTCCAGATGGTGCAAGACCAGGAACGGAAGAAACCGAAAAACGACTTCCTGAAACCCCGGTTCAGG